>JAISXJ010000192.1 GCA_031270565.1 Prevotellaceae bacterium | reverse complement strand
TTTCGGAGGTGTTGCCGTTCTATTTTATTGCGCCCTCCCGCTAAGGCGGGACAAGCATTGCGAAAAACCTCCCGCTTTGGCGGGAGAATACGCAAAGAACACGAAAGGCGCGAAAAACTGATAACTGATAACTTACTATATCTATCAATTAATTAATTTAAAACGTGTTTTTTATGAAAACTAATAATTTTTTTTTTCGCTGCTTTTACAGAAGAATCATTTTTTAACGTCGCCAATTATACTGCGGCGCAGGTAACTATTGGCGGAACGAATCCGCCCGCAGCAGGCGCTATCCTGGACTTGAACAGCACAGCCAAAGGCGGACTGGCGCTCTCCAATGTAAATTTAACCGATTTGGAAAAGATTCCAACCGGTACTAACCTCTTTCCGGGCATTGATGCAGATGTAAATGACGATGTAAACCCCGATTTTACAGGCGCTCTCGTTTATAACACGAATACTTCTCAGTTGTATGTATCTCAACAGAACAGTATTGATCTGGGGGCAAAAGGCATTTATGTCTGGAACGGGAATCAATGGAACAAAATCGGCAAGCCCGAACATTCCATAATCTTTGCCCCTTACAATCTTGGCGCTGACCCTACTTACGACACGCCCAAGAAACAGATTAAATATCTGGCTGACTGTGCTTTTAACAAAACTGATGCCACTGTCTGGGGCGACCTCTACCAGTGGGGACGTATAGCTGACGGACACGAAAAACGTACCAGCCCAAATTATCCGACTAATGACAACACTGTAGAAAACGGCGCTCTTTCTAATAGTCAAGTAGACGGTAACGGTCAGCCAAGTAGTACCAGCGGAGCTGGTGGCAAATTCATAAAAACAAGTGGCACTCCTAACAATTGGCGGAACCCTGAGCAATATGACCTTTGGGGTAACAGTAAACTGATTACTGTCGGTGAAGAAAACAAAGGCGGCGTTCTTAAGAGTGGCAGTTATTATCAAAACACAGACTGGGCAATTTCCGCGAACAATCCCTGTGCCTCAATGGGCGCCGGCTGGCGCGTTCCTACTCAGGACGAATGGGAACGACTTTGTAATTACGACAGCAATCCGAGTTTGACCGGTGGCAGAGTTCCCCCCACCGGCGATATACTTCCTACCGGTCAGGCTAACACCAGCGCCAATAGCGCCCCCTTGACCTGGGTACCTGTCAAGGGTGGTAAAGCAACCAGTGATTGGGAAAATACAAAAGGTAACTTGGGTGGTCTCGCTGTTTACAAAACAGCTGATTGGGAGGATGCAGATACTAATTACAAGAACGGTACGTGGGAATTGTACGACAACGGTGGTCGTACTGCTCCCGAACCTGTCTTATTCTTTCCTGCAGCTGGGAACCGCAATATTGATGGTATGGTCACCTATTTAGGTACCTATGGATTCTACTGGAGCAGTACAAATTTTGGGGAGTACGGAGCTTATGCCGTGCGCTTAACCGGCATAACCAACAACACCTACGTGGACCCGAGCGCCAACATTCTCCGTGGGACCGGCCTTAGCGTGCGGTGTGTGAAATCATTATAATCTCATCCGTTCAGAAAAAAAACAAAAGCCTCCAGCGATGGGGGCTTTTCCTTTATCTGAACTAAAAACACTTTAGTTTTTTAGGCTAAATCTATCTCTTTTCTCCAACGTAGCGTCTCTTGTTACATTTGAGGAAAAGACAAGGTTGTTGACTTACGCAACTATCCAAATTGTATGCTTCAAATATCCTATCTTTTATTGTTTTTTGTTAAAAAATCCTGTTTCAAGTCGTCGGTATCGTGGATTAATACTACTTTTGCGTGCTTTTAAAAAGAAATTATGTTAGAACAAACCTTAGTGATATTGAAGCCAAGCGCTATTCAGCGTGAACTGGTCGGAGAGGTCATCTCTCGTTTTGAAAGGAAAGGCTTGCGCCTTTGTGGAGTAAAAATGCTGCAACTGAATGATGCCATTCTCTCGGAACATTATGCTCATCTTGCCGATAAGCCGTTTTTCCCTCGCGTAAAGCAGGCAATGATGGCGTCGCCCGTGATTGTTATTTGTTGGGAAGGCGTTGAAGCTGTGCAGGTAGTACGCACAATGACGGGCGCTACAAATGGACGTCTCGCCGTATCCGGTACCATACGCGGTGATTTCAGCGTTAGCAATCAGGAGAATATTATTCACACTTCCGATTCACCGGATAATGCCAAAGAGGAAATTAAGCGCTTTTTTAGTCCCACAGAACTGTTTGACTACACTAAAATCTCTTCCAATTTCTTATATGCGGAAAGTGAAAAACTCTAAACGGCAAGTGAAAATTAATTCATTCAAGACGTATATAATTACAACAACTATCCGACAATCTAAAGCGCTATCATGAAATTTCCTCACCTGTTTATTATTGTTTTATTTGCCTGTTCAAGTATCAGTTACGCCATTCCCACACCGCCAAACACCGGAACAAAACCTAATAACCCTCCTCTTTCCGTCAATCCTTCCGCATCGTCCGGACAGGTAACCCCGTCGGAAGAGGCTGATCCGGATGAAGGCTTTGCCTTTGAAAACGATTCGCTGATTACCATTCCGGCGGACGAACTCTATAATTTTACGTGGACATCGCGTCATCTCAATCCTTATCGTATCAGTATTGATAGTTTGCCCGATTCGGTGGAGATAGACTGCTGCGATTTTGTATTTCCCGTACCCAACAACCGTATCAACTCCAATTTCGGCATACGGCGCGGACGTTTTCATTACGGCACCGACATTGCCCTGACCATTGGCGACACCGTACGGGCGACATTCTCGGGCATCGTCCGCATAGTTGATTATGAACGCAGAGGCTACGGACATTATGTCGTTATCCGGCATAATAACAGTCTGGAGAGCGTTTCCGCACACCTCTCAAAGACATTTGTAACAACCAATCAAATTGTGGAAGCCGGCGACCCCATTGGGCTGGGCGGCAACAGCGGACGCTCAACAGGACCTCATCTGCACTATGAACTGCGTTTCCTCGGTAACGCTTTCAATACAACAAAACTCATAGATTATCCCAACAAAACAACCTTTGACGATATCTATCTGTTGACTAAAAAGCATACTTTCAACCATAATGCAGAGTTGAAACAACTCGCAGCAGTACGTTACCACATAGTTAAGTCAGGTGACACACTTTCGCGTATAGCCAATCGTTACCGAACAACGGTTGGAAACCTGTGCCGTCTGAACAAAATCAAGGCAACATCCATTCTGCGTATCGGACAACGTATTCGTTATCGCTAAAACAGTATTTTTCTATTTACGTAAAAAAAATAAATCCCGAATTTATATGTTTGATTTAGCCATTATTGGCGGTGGTCCCGCCGGATATACAGCGGCAGAACGCGCCGCTGTCGGCGGCTTGAGTGTCGTATTATTTGAGACAAACCAACTCGGAGGCGTTTGCCTGAACGAGGGATGTATTCCTACCAAGACATTATTATACAGTGCAAAACTCTATCACAATGCACTTGTCTCCGCCAAATATGGCGTCGTTTGTGGCGATGTGCAGTTTGATTATGAGAAGATGGTTTTGCGAAAAAACAAGGTCGTGCGAAAACTTAACGCCGCTATTCGTGCAAAAATGACGGCGCATCATATAACTGTTATCAACGGCGCAGCGGTTGCCTCCAAGACGGCAGATTATGTGTCCGTTCTCTGCAACGACCAGACTTTTGAAGCCAAACATCTGCTTATCGCTACCGGTTCAAAGACGGCAATCCCGCCCATAAAGAACGTTGAGTCCGCGCCTTTTTGGACAAGTCGCGAAGCCCTTGAAACAAAACGGATTCCTCAATCTTTAGTCATCATTGGCGGCGGCGTAATCGGAATGGAGTTTGCCGGACTTTTTGCCACCTTTGGCTGTAAGGTTTCTGTGGTGGAGATGGCGCCGGAAATATTGCCCTCTGTCGATTGCGAAATTGCCTCGCTGCTACGCGCCGAATATGAACAACGCGGTATTGCATTTTATACGGGAGCAAAAGTGTTGGAAATAAACGAGAATAGCATCTGCTATGCCAATGCTACCGGCGAAAATACCATCACGGCGGAACAGTTACTAATCTGTGTTGGACGACGTCCGAATTTGGATGGCGTGGAAAGTCTCGGGTTGGATTTGTCTCGCGCAGGCATCCGGACAGATGCCACTATGCGTACTTCGGAGCCATGTATTTACGCCGTTGGCGACGTTACCGGCTACTCAATGCTGGCGCATACCGCTGAGCGCGAGGCTGAAGTGGCGGTAAACAACATACTCGGCAAAACAGATCAGATGAGTTATCATGCCGTTCCGGCAGTGGTTTACACCAATCCTGAAGTCGCCGGTGTTGGTCGGACGGAGGAAGAGATGTGTCTTGCCGGTCAGCCTTACCAGATTCTGAAATTGCCAATGACGTATTCCGGCAGATTTGTTGCAGAAAATGAGGGCGGCAACGGCTTGTGTAAACTTGTTATTGATGCACGTGAGGTAGTTGTGGGCGCTCATTTGATTGGCAATCCTGCTTCGGAGTTGATTTCTTCGGCAGTAATGGCTGTCGAAAGCGGTATGACGGTGAGTCAGTTTCGGAAAATTATCTTTCCTCATCCCTCTGTGAGCGAAATATTTAAGGAAACGCTTTTTGTGTCTTGAGTTTACCCAAGACATTGCCATCAAGCCAGCCACTTACCTTTATCAGGCTATTCTATTTGTAAGATTTTGGCGATTAGTTGATGTTCAAACCCGCGCGAGGCAGCAAAGCGAAAGAGTTGCGCGTTGCATTGGTACGGATCGGCAGTTTTGAGTTGTTTGCGTTTTGTTGCTATCAGTTGAGCGAGTTTTTGCTGATAGTCGTCTTCGTCAATTGTTTCAAGCGCTTGAACAATCACATATTCGGGCAGTTGTTTGCGGCGTAACATGCCGCCGATTTTTACCGTCCCCCAGCCATTGAACTGAAATTTATCCCGTACAAAAGCCGATGCATATCGCGCTTCATCAATAAATTTTTCCGCTATCAAACGTTCAATCAGTGTTTGCTGTTCGGCAGCAGGAACGCCCCACAAAGAGAGTTTTCCCTGCACGTCTGCCACGCACCGCTCGCTTGCCGCACAGAAGGCAGCGGCTTTTTTAAGGGCTTGCGCTGAGGAAATGCTATGTGTCATAATGTAAAACCGTTTTATCAACGACAGGCGCGTATCATTCTGTCGTGTCCCGACAGGTCTTGACGCAATTCAATCTGCTTGAAGCCGTGCGTCTTCAGCAATGCCGTTACCTCTTTTCCAAACTGTTGATTAATTTCGAGATAAAGAGCGCCATGCGGTTTGAGTTGATTGAAGGCAAAATTGGCGATGTGGCGATAAAACAGCAACGGGTCGTCATCAGACACAAACAGCGCCAGCGCCGGCTCGTAGTTCAAGACCGTTGCCGACATGGATGTTTTTTCTTTTTCCTGCACATAGGGCGGATTACTCATAATGAAATCGAAAGTTTTATCCCAGTGAGAGGTTTTAAGAATATTTACGTGAGAAAAGTCGATTTGTACCTGATTGAGTTCGGCATTTTCGGAGGCTAATTTCAGTGCATCAAGCGACACGTCAAATGCCGACAGATGCACGTGCGGCATCTGCATTGCCACCGCCACCGCCATACACCCCGACCCCGTGCCGATGTCAAGCGCTTCGCCCGTGTTTGTTTCTGTTGTGGTGATCCATTCCACCAGTTCTGCAGTCTCCGGACGGGGGATTAATCCCCTTTTGTCAACCAGAATGGTAGCATGACAAAAATCCACGTTTCCTACTACATATTGCAACGGCTCACCCTGTAAAAGTCTTTCTACCATCTTTTTGATAAGTTGTTGCGCGTTTGCCAAAAAAGGTGTCGGATGAGTAAGACGTTCGGCGGGCGTAAGTCCGTCGATGCTACGCAGCAACTCATTGGCAATGACATTTATTTCCGACATCGTATAGTTGTCGGACAACGCCTCTCGTATGTAGTTGAGAACATTCATCGGATTGTTTCTGGTGAATGACAAAAACAGGGGGCTGCATCAAAAGCATTTTTTAAAATCGCAAAGTTCGCCCTGTTTCTACGCAAAATGCTGAAAAGCATTTCTGAAAAAACGTTACGTTCATTGCGGTTATATTAACTTTTGATACAACCCCAACGTTAAATGCCTACGCTATCAGCATCGGCATTAATAACATCAACAGATCCTCGTCCTGCTCATTTTCCAGTGGTAACAGAATACCTGCTCGCGTAGAGTCTGCCAATTCTATGACTACTTCTGAAGCAGATATATTAGTTAAGACATCCACCAGCAGTGGCGCTTTGAACCCAATTTCAATTGATTCGTCCGAAAACTGGCATGGTATGCTCTCTTCGGCAGAGGTTGAAAAATCAATATCCTGAGCCGACAGAAGCAATACATTATCCGTTGCGTGAAGTTTAATCAATCCCGTACCCTGATTTGAATACACCGACACACGTCTTACCGCATTGAGAAATGCCGGACGGTCAACGATGATTTTAAAGGGGTTCTGTGTGGGAATTACGCCATTGTAATTGGGATAACGTCCTTCTATCTGTCTGCAAATAAGCGTATATTCGGGCAACTCAAAAAGGATGTTCTGGGAATCGAAACTGATTTTTACATCGCCGGATATTTTCGGCAAAATACTTTTCAAAATCGCTGTTGACTTTTTGGGCAGGATAAACGAAGCCTCAATGCCGCTTTTTACCGACAGCATTTTCAGGCGCACCAGTTTATGAGCATCCGTAGCCACAAGGGTCAACTCTTCCGGTTTGATGTCGAAAAAGACACCTGCCATTGTCGGACGGAGGTCTTCTTCGGAAGCTGCAGCAAACGATGCTCTGGAGATACCGGTAAGCAATGTTTCAACCGGTAAAATCAGGTGGTTGCTTTCGTCGCTCAGTGTAGCGGACTTTGGGAAAGCGTCGCCACTGAGTCCGATGAAATTGAACTGCCCATTCTCGGTTTTAATCAAAACCGCCAGACTTTCCTCATCAATGTCGAACAACAGCGGCTGTTCCGGAAATTCGCGCAATGTATCAAGCAGAAGTTTTGCTTGTACAGCGAGCGTAATATTGCCTGTACTGTTTTCCACTGCCAGAGTGGAGGTCAGTGTGGTTTCCAGATCCGTTGCTGTAATTGTCAACGTATTATCTGAAATCTTAAAAAGAAAATTCTCCAAAATCGGCAGTGTACTTTTAGAGTTCACCACACGTCCGATTGAGAGTAAACGGCTCAGCAAAGCCGAACTTGATACTGTAAATTGCATAATAAAAATGGTTTATTTTGAAGTGAATTTTGAATATGAAACTTCGTCGGGATTATAACCCCGCAAATGTACATAAAAGTTTTGACATATAGACAGACAAAAGCAGATGGTTAATTTTTTTTTTGAGATGCCAAACACAAACCGTCATTGCGGGTCAAGCTCGCAATGACGGTTTTCAAGAAACGCCCGCCTGCGCGGGCAGGACAGGTTTTTTCGTACTTTCAGGCTCAATTCCTTTTCACAACCCTGACAACATTTTCACCGTTGCGCAGAATGTAAATTCCTTCTGAAATAGAAGACATCTCAATAACAGCATCGCCGCCTGTAACGGATTTTGAAAGCACTACCCTACCGCTGCAATCGAACAGCTGCAACAGCCCGCCCGCAACGTTTTTCACGTTCAGCTCGCCATTCAAAACAGGATTGGGATAGACTTGCAACGAAGTGTCTGCGGCTGTCTGCGGCTCTATTCCAGAAACGTTCGACAAACGGGTTACGGCAATAGTGTAAATCTGCGTAGTCTGTTTGTCGGGTGCAACAACAGTGATATGAAACAAATTAAGTCCAACGTTAAGTTCTTTTTCGCCAATATCGCTAACAGTTACATCGGCATTTGCCATGGCGTTAATAGTAATGCGGGACACCTCGTAAGGAACTGTAAGCGTATATGAAAATTTCTCAGGGTCAAAACCCTGGTCAAACTCTGCGCCGTTAATGCTTAAACTGTTCAGTCGTGCCACAGAGTAGGACGGATCAACAATAAAGAAAAAATCCTTCCACTGCGCAGCGGCAGAATAGGCGCTGTACGAATTTTGCGGCACGACAAGATAACAGGTGCCTTTGTTTATATTGTGAAACACCAAATCGCCTTTAAGCACAGGGGGAACAGTTCTGTTGCACCTTAAACTTTCGAGCGAAGTATTATCTCTAAATGCTTCCGCGCCAACAGTATCGACAGAAGCGGGGATAATAATATCTGTAAATCTCGTATCAAGAAACGCACCCATGCCAACGTATTTAACAGTTGGCGGAAGCTCCACTATTCCAGATTCGTCATATCCACCGACACTTGCACCGTTTTGCCAAAAAAGACGGAAAGACATGTGCATACCTGCAAACATATAATCGGGTATAGTTTTCACAGTGCTTCCGAATAAAAACGAACGCATATCATAACTTTGTGCAAACACAGGGTGCTTTTCGTCGCCAAACACACGGCAATCGACGGCATTAAATCTGAAAGAACTCAACACCAAACAGTCAGAAAACGCGCCTGTGCCAACGCTTTTTAGCCCTGTACCAATTTCAACATAATCAAGATTATCCATATCGTAAAAAGCATAATCGCCGATAGAAGTAATATTGTTGTGGATGTACAGAGAAGTAGGGGCGTAGCACTCCGCAAAGGCGTAATTGCCTATTTTTGTAATATTGTTCGGGATTATTATTGATTTAAGAGCCATACCCCTGAAAGAATTATTGCCAATACTTGTAATACCGCTACCGAAAGTTAGTTTGCCAATGCTCTTAGCGTGGTTGTACCATGGGACATCAGCCGTATTTGCAAAATCAGGCATATTGCCCGTGCCGCCGATTATCAACTCTCCCGTACTTTTTAACTCCCACGTTATATTTTGGTAAGAGTCTGATTTTGAGGCGACATCGTTTGTTATGGTGATGCTTTTTAAATAGATATAATAGTTAGAAGAGGGTGCCGTGTTGTGTATTTTAATAAATTTTGTTCCAAGGGGCAGTTCAAATGAACGTGTGGTGTTACTGCTTGAAATGGTTGTTGCACCAGGAATAGACGAAAAACTAACCCCATCTGTTGAATACCAACATTGCATTTGAGGGCTGCCGGATGCGTTACCGCTCGTCAGCGTGATTGTCATAAAAGCGCCATCTAATTCAGGAGAAATAAGTCCGCTTCCTCCTCCGTAAAGACGGGCTCCATCGCTATAAATACTCGCGCCTGCAGTATTCCAATCCGGCAGATCTGCATTTGATGTAATAGTAACGGTGTAGGGAAATTCGTCAATAATTTGCGCCTGTACCGTCGCAAAAGAAGCGACGCCTAAAAATGCTGCTGCGAGAGCAGCGAAAAGAAATGTTTTTTGTTTCATAAGATAAAAAATTAAATTAATTAATAAATAAATATGGTTCAATAACTTTAGTCGTTTTACCTGAGCGGCAAGGACTGCAAGTTTAATGTTCAGGCATTTCTACTCGCCAAATGTAACAGATTTATTAGTTGGCGTAAATAGCCCTTTTTGATTGGCAAAAAAAGCAATCAGAATGAGACTATAAAACAGTCCCGCAACGATTAACACCACCGTTTCGATGATTTTTGTGGTTTTTAATACGGGAACTGCCGATTTTTTGTGTATAAAGTCAAAAATATTGTGCAGCGTGAATGGTATTTCAGATTTCTGAAACTCTATAAAATTATCTTCTATATGGTCGCAAAAATCCTCTGCAAAACCCATATACGCGCCCAGTCCGATTGCTTTTACAATAAAATTAGCATTGGGATTTTCGTTCATATAATAACGTATCTGCTTTGTGTCCGCTATAAGCGATTTTACTTTGTCGGCATCCAAAACTTCATCCGTATAGTTTGGCGATATTGTATTGATATTCAATTCAATAGAACCGATTCCCTGCACAATCAGTTTATCTATTTTACGCGGTATAAACGCGCTTGCAATAAACAGCGATTCAAACAAAACCGTTCCAACAATGGTTATTGCAATAAATATTTTTTTCTCGTTCGACGGAGGCATCGGCAACAGCAAATACCATAAGAACAATCCGGCAACTGCTATGATAAGCAATGCAAAAAGTACAACAAAAATGATTTTCATAAATTTTTATCGTTAATAAAAATAACTGTTTTCTGTGGTTTGCAACCCGTTGTCAACATCGTCCACAAAGGTTGTTTGAGTTTTAATAGGTTTTTGTATTCGTGGTTTTTTCTCAAATCGGTGAGGACAATTTTAACCAGCAGTTGTCCGCAAGGCGCTTGCACGTATTCTGCGAATGTATCGGGTCGAAACTCTGCACTGTTTTTCTGCATCAAAACAGCATATTTGCGTTTTTTATCCGACCACGAACGGAAAATTCGCAGAGCGTTTTTTTCGCAAATCCAAACCACAACAACCTGCAACGCCGTAAGCCACCAACCAATACGGTAACAAGGCATCAACGCGATGCCAATCCCCCCGAATGTGAGGAGAAAGGCATACGCATTGAGATACAAAAATCTCGGAAATGTTGAAATGTCGGAAGGCATGGCTTACTGCGCAGAAGAAATTGCTTTATAGAAAGCATCAACCACTTTCTGTGCGCCCGCTTCATCAACATCGCTCAACAGTACCGATGTACGTTGCGTAAATGCATCGTAGTACAAATGGTACGACTGGCAGAAACAGCCAAAGCAAGTACCTTGTTTGGTGTAACCAACTTCCTTAACACTGCTCGGCAACAGGTATTTTACATTTTTACCTGTATTAAGCACCCACAACGCTTTGAATTGAATAACTTCCACCACACGTTTGTTGGTAATTACCACAAAACCCTGGCGTTTGTTTCCAAGCAAAAGGTTGAGAAATTTAATGACAGAACCAATTAGTTTTGCCAACGGGTTTGAACTGCTTGCCCACAATTCGGCTTCGAGTTCCATAACGAGGTTTTCGCCTTCGCCTAAAATAAGACCTGATTTTAAATTTGCCATAAAATTTTCATTTACAGTTAATTCCTGCTCTTTCGGCTTTGCAGGGCTTGCCCGTTTTTTAGAAAGTGGCTGCTCTTTCCCGCACTATTTTTTAAGTGTTGCCGTGCAGTTTCACTCCGCATTTTGGGAGAACAATTGCAAACTCTCTTCTCCTCCCGAACAGATGCCTCTCAAAAAAACAGCAGCAACGCCTCCGAAAATTCCGGAAACGTGCCGTTATATATGTATATGGCGAAAAAACGCAAAAAGACTTCGCGCTGTTAAGCGTAAATAAAAAAGTCTTTAACAAATGGTAATCCCTTGAATACAAGGAGTTAAGCTGAATGCGGGGGGGGGCTTTTGTAACGAGCTTACTTTTAGGCGGTTAAACCGTCTAATCTGAAAAAATGGTAAATATGGAACCCCAAATGTAAGCATCATTTTGTATTAATTTTTTTTGATAATAAATATTGGCAGCAAAGATAATACAAGTTTTTGGATTGGGCAAGAGGAGGTGGATTATTTTTGCGGTTGTAAAACACCTCTTTTTATTGGATTATTTCATGTAAATTTGCACGCCCTTTTAAAAGGCTGAATAGCGGCGGAAATAATGAATAAAATGATGAAAAAGGCATTATTCCTGCTTAATTTCCGAATTGGATTTAAATACTATTATCTAATAATTTATTTTTTATTTTTAAGAACATGACTATGAAAAAAATGTGTGGCTATGCATTAGCCATTGTATGTGTGGCATCTTTCACGGCTTGTAACAGACACGTTACAACAGCCAAATTAGAGACAGAACTGGATTCTCTTAACTATGCCTTTGGCGTGGCAAACGGCGCCGATATTAAACAGTATGTTTTGGGGAATGACAGTTCCGAAGCTGCTCTCAAAGGGCTGGTGAGAGGTTTCGGCGAAGGATTTGCTTCAAAAAAAGTTTCCGACCGTCTTTACAATGAAGGCAGAAGTATTGGCGTAACAATCAAAGATCAAATCAAAGAGGGCTTCCTTTTTAGAGATTCTTCCGTTATCGCCAACGAAGAAGCCATTTTTAACACTATCTATGACATTCTCCACGGGAAAGAAGTGGGTATGACCGCGCAGGAAGCGCAAACCTACTTTGTGTCGGTGATGGGCTATTATGGCAGCGCCAACCAACCCGCTATTCGCACACAGGAACGCATCGACTCTTTGAATAAGGCATTTGCCGTTGCCAATGGCTTCGGTATCAAACAGTATGTCCTCGCCGATGACACTATCGAAGCGGCAGCCTTAGTGAAAGGGCTTAAATACGGTGTGAAACATTTCGCCGATGCGGGCATCAAATTCTATGTATCCGGTCTGCAGATTGCTACCAATGTCAACAAGCAGTTGAGCGCGGGCGGCGGACTTACAGGCGACAGTCTGTTGGAAGCCAAAATTGACATCGTAAAGGCTGGTATGTTTGCCGCTTTCCTTAACGACACGACCCAGATGAGCGTTCCTCAAGCCAGAACGTATTATCAGGAAAAAATACAGGCACATAAAGACGCCCAGACGGAAAAAGAATATGGCGCTAACCGTATCGCAGGCGAAGAGTTTTTGGCGGAAAATGCCAAACGTCCCCAGATAAAAATCACTGACAGCGGCTTGCAGTATGAAATTATCAAGGCTGGCAGAGGCGCGTTGCCGACTGCTTCCGATCGCGTGAAGGTGCATTATGAAGGCACACTGATTGACGGCACTGTCTTCGACAGCTCCATAGAACGCGGAAACGCAGCTGTCTTTGGCGTAACACAGGTTATTCCGGGCTGGACTGAGGCGCTGAAACTGATGCCGGTCGGCTCTAAATGGCGTATCTATATCCCTCAGGAATTAGGCTACGGCTCACGCGGATCGGGACAGCGCATTTTGCCTTTCTCGGCATTGATATTCTATGTTGAATTACTCGGTATAGAGAAATAACTCGTCCTCAGAAAATCCTTATTTCAAGCCCAAGAGCTACCACAGAAATAAAGAGAATAACAAAGCAAGTCCTTGAAATCGTTCGGATTTCAGGGACTTTGTGTTGTAAGAAACGCAAAAAAGGTTGGTGTGTCGTGCTTGTGCCGCAGGTCAGCGACCTGCGGAGTGAAACATCCATACCTAACCTCTGCCTACAAAGGCAGGACTTATTAATTACTTGTCGCACCTTTCAGGTGCAGGTGCGGGAGGCGGCTTTTTCCGCAAACTGTGCTATCGCTTGTATGCGGTTATGAAAGTTCTGTCTTTGGCTTCGCCGATTTTCAATTCAGACAGTCGGGAAGCCGTTTTTTTGACACATCGGTACAAAACAACAACCATTTGAATATAAAACACTAATATTCAAATGGTTGCTTGTATAATTTGATTTTTATTTCCAGGGATATTTGTCCCCTATTTTGGCTTTTTGAGCATAACCTCTACAGTTGCTAAAGGTTAAGTTGCTTATATTAAATTTATAACAACCAAAATTGATGGCATAATACCTTTCCCCTGTATCTAAATATCTTTCCTCTTCAATTACATATTGTTCAGGGTCTGAGTTTCCCCATCCTTCATATTGAGGTAAACCAAACTGTATAGTTGCCGAACTGCCTGATATGGTTAACTTTATCCAATACTCACCATATTGTACAGGGTCAGTGGCAGTAAAAATTTTTCCATCTATGTATCTTTGTGCTTCCTCTACAGTAGATATTTTTTTATTGCTACTGCCAGAGTTAGAACTGCCACTGCCTCCTCCACAAGAAGAAAGACCTGCAATCAAGGTTACTGCTGCAACCAAACTGATTAAAAAGAATTTTAACTTTTTCATTTTTACCTACTCTATGATGGTTACTTGTATGTTGTTAGTGTAAGCGTTTACTTTGTAGAATAATTGTTTAATTGATAAAATCTTTGAACAGCTCTATTCATTTCATCTGATAAAGATTTCAATCTTTCTAAATCTTCCTTAGAAAAATCCTCATCTTTTGACTTTCCGTTTGTTATGATATTTATCTCTTTTAAAATATCTATAATTGTCATTGTTTTGCCCATAATTACTTGATTTTAGTGAGTTTATATGCTCTATTATAATCTTTTGCATCTAATGTTGCATCATCAAAAGATAAATACCCATCATCAATAAAAAACAAACCACTACCTGAAATAGTACACATATAGTGTCCATTGAGATATTCCCAGGAGAATTTTCTTCCATCAAATTCTCCTGTACCATCCGAATTCATAATAAGAGTCGTACCATTTACTTCATAAGTGCCAATAATGTCGTTAATTCGAGAAATTTCCAAATAAACCAAAAGCACACAAAATGCAATAGCCCACACCCACCATTTTTTATACCATGATTTCATTTTACACCTCCTTTTTTGTTATCCTGTGGATAATTAGGACAAGTTTTGCGCATAATGTCAACAATACGCTGTAGTTGACTATTCTCCTCCTGTGTTAGTTCTTGCCTTTGGATAATTTTAACCCAATAGGTGCTACCTTCTGATAAAAGTTGTTCTTGTAAACATTCTTCTTTGTTAGATTCAACATTACTATCCTTTGGAAAGTCAGGACAAAGTTTACACATTAAATCAACAGTAGCCTGAAGCCCTGGTTGGTCTTCATCTGTGAATTGTTGCCTTTGAAGGATTTTAATCCAATAGGCACTACCTTCTTCTAATTTTAACAAAAGTTGTTCTCTTGATTTTACCATTATAATAAGTATTAAAATTTGACTGCAAAGATACTGCAACTGTCTGAATATCAAATGTATTTTAGAGGTAATCTGTGCCAATAAAATGGCAATTTGTGCCATTATTGGTCGTCGCTTTCAGGTGTAGATTTCTTAAATAGTTGATTGTATTGCCTGAAGAAGTTGGTTTTCAGTGTAATAGATATTTTTAACAGCAATTCAGGGTATATGTGCTTTTTGTTGAGCATCTTTCCCAAGCTGCTATTATCACAACCAATCTGTTCTGCAAGCC
>JAISXJ010000181.1 GCA_031270565.1 Prevotellaceae bacterium | reverse complement strand
AAACAAAAAAATTAAACCAATGGGCAAAGATACAAATTTTAGCGGACAGCCGGTGTTCAATCAGCTGTTAAAATTGCTAACAAGGCAAACAATAGATAAAACGGCACTATTCGTTCTCACAAATCGTAACAATGGTGCGACAAACGCTGATGTACTACATAGATTTTGTCACTTTTATGGAAAATCCTAACAGAGGCTGGCAAATTATCTCCGAAGAACATGCGAAATCGCCACCTAAAATCGTACAATATTCACTCAATTTTGAGTAGGGGGGCTTACTTTTTCAAAAACAAATCCGAAATGCCGTTTTATCGGCATCTCGGACAGGTGTTTTGTGCGCTTTTTAAGTTTAGCGGACAGCAATATTAAAAAATAATCATCTTGAGCATCCTGTTAATCCTGTGAAAAATGGGGCTGTTTCAAAAGTTTTCAGTTGTCAGTTTTCAGAAAAACGGCTTTAATCTCTGAAGCTATCTCAAAAGTAATTTAGCCACAAATACTATTCACTGAACAATGAATAATGAAAACTGAAAAATGTACGCCGCAAAAAAATATTATTCACTATTCACTATTCGTTATTCACTAAAAAAACATTGTTCACTATTCGTTATGTCACTAACAACTAATAACTACACTCTAATAACTAAAAAAAGGTGTACCTTTGCACGCGAAAAAAACACGCTCACATTTTTCACTCCATAAGAATATGAATCAACATCTATTAGACCCTACCGACCTGTCTGTTTCGGAAACAGATGCTATTTTGGGTTTGGCAATGCAAATGATTAACCGTGAGTTTGACCCCAGCCGCCTCCGGCAAGGAACAAAATTAGCTACCCTCTTTTATGAACCAAGCACCCGTACACGACTGAGTTTTACTGCTGCCATCATAGAACTTGGCGGGCATGCGCTGGGCTTTTCCGAAGCCGGTTCATCCTCTGTCAGTAAGGGCGAAACGGTCGCCGATACAGTGCGTGTGGTAAGCAAGTTTGCCGATATTATCGCAATCCGTCACCCGCAGGAGGGTGCACCGATGGTGGCTGCGCTCCACGCTTCCGTGCCTGTTATTAATGCCGGAGACGGCGGACACAGTCACCCAACACAGACATTAACAGACCTGTTGACCATAAAACGAGAAAAAGGACGTCTTGATAACCTGACTGTCGGATTGTGCGGCGACTTGAAATACGGACGTACCGTTCATTCACTTCTTAAAGCGCTCAGCCGATACAAGAACAACCGGTTTGTACTAATCGCTCCGGATGAGTTGCGTCTGCCCGACTACATTATACATGCCGTTAACGACCATCCATCCCTCAGTTTTTCCGAACAGTCCAGCCTCGAAGCCGCTATCCCTGACCTCGACGTACTTTATATGACCCGCATCCAAAAAGAACGTTTTGATGACGAAGCGCAATACATTCGCCTCAAAGACAGTTTTATTCTTGATGCGGCAAAGCTGGCAAACGCTCCAAAACAGATGATTATCATGCATCCGTTGCCGCGCGTAAACGAAATAGCGCCGGAGGTTGACGCCGACCCGCGCGCCGCCTATTTCCGTCAAGTGGAGAATGGAAAATATGTGCGTATGGCATTAATTCATACGCTTCTGAAGCACAATGCCGATTATCGTCTGCCGGAAATGCCTCCCGCAACCTGGCAAACCGGTAATCTTTGCAAAAACCCGCGCTGCATTAGCGCTGTAGAACCCGTAATACCTTATAATCATCCGGCAGAGCATAACACCAGACGGTGCGTTTATTGCGATGCGGAAATACTGTAGAACCTCTTTACAATCACTAATTATTTTATGGAATATAGTAAAATTCTGGTACTTGACTTTGGCAGTCAGTACAACCAACTTATAGCACGCCGGATACGAGAGATGGGCGTTTTCAGTGAATTATGTCCGCACGACATCACGGCGGCGGACATCCGTGCCATTCCCAACATTAAAGGGATTGTCTTCAGCGGAGGACCTAAAAGTGTTTATGCCGAAGACGCATTCACTTGTGACCCGCGTATTTTTTCGCTCGGCTTGCCCATATTAGGCATTTGTTACGGCATGCAACTTGCCGGTCAGTATTACGGCGGACGCATTGAACAGGGCGAAACCAAGGAATATGGCAAGATGACAATCTCCGTTGAGGACGACTGCGCTCTGTTTGCCGGTCTGCCCAAAGAACAGGACGTCTGGATGAGTCACGGCGATTACGTGGCAGACCTTCCGCAGGGCTTCACCCTCGCCGCCAAAAGCGCCAACGGTTTGGCAGCAGCCATTTACAGCAAAGCGCTACAAACCTATCTTGTACAGTTCCACCCTGAAGTGCAACACAGCATCTATGGCACAGATATTATCCGTAATTTTGTTTATGAAATCTGTAAGGCAGATAAGGACTGGACTATGGAGTCATATCTTGATAGTCAGTTGAGCGCCATCCGTTTGCAGGTTGGAAACAGGCAGGTGCTTTGTGGCTTGAGTGGCGGTGTGGATTCGATGGTGGTGGCTGTACTGCTGCACAAAGCTATCGGCAATCAGTTAACCTGTATGTTTATTGACCACGGTATGCTGCGCAAGAACGAAGGCGAAGAGGTTATGACACTTTGCGATAATCTGTTCGGCATGCAGGTTATCCGTATTGACGCGCGTGAAAGATTTCTCACACGGCTCGCCAGCGTCCGTGACCCTGAACGTAAACGTAAAATCATCGGGAATGAGTTTATTTCTACTTTTGAAAGGGAATCCGAAAAACTCGGACAGTTCGACTTTCTGGCACAGGGAACTCTTTACACCGATATTATTGAAAGCGGTACAAAGACTGCGCACAAGATAAAAAGCCATCATAATGTCGGCGGATTACCCAAAGACCTGCGTTTTCAACTGATAGAGCCGCTTAAAGCGCTCTTTAAGGATGAAGTACGTGTACTTGGTGAAATGCTTGGCATCCCTACAGGTATCGTCTGGCGGCAACCCTTCCCCGGTCCCGGACTGGCTATCCGCATCATTGGCGATGTTACGGAAGAGAAACTGCGTATCGTACGTGAAAGCGATGCCATTCTGCGCGAAGAGATTGTTAAGGCGAATCTCAGCCGCAGCATCTGGCAGTATTTCACCATATTGACCAATGTCCGCAGCGTTGGCGTTATGGGCGACGAGCGTACGTATGACTACACAATAGGCATCCGCGCCGTTACCGCTACCGACGGTATGACTGCCGACTGGGCGCGTATTCCCTACGAGATATTAGACATCATCAGTCGTCGCATTATCAATGAGATTACCGGCGTCAATCGTGTTGTTTACGACATCACCTCAAAACCTCCGGCAACTATCGAATGGGAATAATTTCGTGTGGATTAATGCTTAATAAAGCTGTCGGAGGTGGCGAAATAGTAAATTGATGCGAATTTGTCCGTGTAAAATAATTTATATCTGTTGCACTTTGCAGATATAAAAATAATACGTACCTTTGTCGCCTTAATATTAAGTATCAATTTTATCCAATCGTAAGTATGTATTTAACTGCTGAAAAAAAGACAGAAATCTTCGGTAAATACGGAAAGTCTAACACCGATACCGGCTCACCTGAGGCTCAAGTAGCGCTGTTTTCGTACCGTATTAGCCATTTGACCGAACATCTTAGGTCAAATAAGAAGGATTATAGCACGGAGCGTTCGCTCAAAATGCTGGTAGGTAAGCGTCGTCGTTTGTTGGACTATCTCAAAGATGTGGACATCGAACGTTACCGCTCTATCATCAAAGAATTAGGCATCAGAAAATAACTGTTGCTTTGGTCTGAAGTAGAAAGGCATTTCAAATCATTTGGAGTGCCTTTTTCCGATAAAAATAAAACATAGTTTTCAACCGACGTTTTGCGCCACTTGGCATAGTAAAAAACAAGTTTGTCTCTGCTCTCACTGCTTAAAAAGTTGTTTCTCTCTATCATGATGCAGATTAGACCTTCAAAAGACCGCTATCTCAGACTTTTGGACTGGCGCGAAAAGCATATCAAGCAGCGCCAATTCATTTTAATCCTCAGTTTTCTTGTTGGCATTGGGGCTGCAGGGGCGGCTTTTGTGCTCAAGAGTTTCATACATCTGATTCACACGGTTGTTATCAACCTCAGCGACCACGAAATTAATTTCTGGTATCTGGCATTTCCGGCAGTGGGAATCCTGATTGCCTCGCTTTTTGTGCGTTATGTTGTGAAAGATGATATTAGTCACGGTGTAACGAAGATTCTTTACGCCATTTCTCAACATAAATCAATTATCAAGCTGCACAATACGTGGTCGTCGATTGTGGCAAGTTCCATTACAATTGGTTTTGGCGGGTCGGTGGGTGCAGAGGCGCCGATTGTGCTGACAGGGTCTGCCATCGGGTCGAATCTGGGACGCATCTTTAAAATGGACCAAAGAACGCTGATGCTCTTGGCTGGTTGTGGCGCTGCGGGAGCTATTGGCGGTATCTTTAAAGCCCCTATCGCGGGGGTAGCCTTTACGCTTGAAGTCCTGCTGCTTGACCTGACTATGACATCCATAGTGCCTCTGTTAATTGCATCCATAACGGCAACCGCCCTGTCCTACTTTCTGACGGGAAACGAAGCTATGTTTCGATTTGAAACGCACGACCCGTTTGTTCTGGAGCGAATCCCATATATTATCCTGCTGGGTATTATATGCGGACTGGTGTCGCTCTATTTCACGCGGGGCATGAACAAACTCGAACAGTTGTTCAAGAAAGTAGGTAATGCTTATATCAAAATCATCATTGGCGGAGTTGCGCTCAGCCTTCTGATTTTCCTGATGCCACCGCTTTACGGCGAAGGTTACGACACCATCGCAGCGCTGCTCTCCGGAGAGACGGACAAAGTGTTTAATCAATCGCTTTGGTACGATTACAGGCATACCGTATGGGGGGTGATACTCTTTTTTGTTGCGCTTATTCTTTTTAAGATTGTCGCTTCAGCAGCTACCAACGGCGCCGGCGGAACGGGCGGTATTTTTGCGCCAAGTCTTTTTGTCGGCTGCCTCACGGGATATGTGGTAGCCCTGCTACTTAACGAAATGGGATTCCTGATTCCGATACGCAATTTTGCTTTTGCCGGTATGGCGGGCTTAATGTCCGGCGTGATGCATGCGCCGCTCACGGGAACATTCCTCATTGCCGAACTCACAGGAGGGTACGACCTCTTTATGACGCTTATGATTACAACCGTCATCTCATATCTCACTATTATCATCTTTGAGCCGCACAGCCTTTATGCCATGCGATTGGCGCAGAAAGGCGAACTGCTTACGCATCACAAAGACCGTGCTGTGCTCACCCTGTTGAAGATGGATAATGTCATCGAAACAGATTTGGAAACCATCTATCCCGATATGACGCTGGGTGAACTTGTCAAAGTTATTTCACGTTCCAACCGGAATGTCTATCCCGTTGTCAACAGGTCGAATAACAGGCTGGTGGGCGTATTACCCCTTGACGAGGTGCGCAATATTATGTTCCGTCCCGAACTGTATCAGCGTTTCACCGTTAGAAAACTGATGGTTGTGCCGCCGGCAAAAATCAATGTTCATTTGACTATGGAGAAGGTTATGGATGTTTTTGAGCGCACCGGCGCGTGGAATCTTCCCGTTGTCGGCGATAATGGCGAATATCTTGGGTTTGTTTCCAAGTCAAAGATATTTAATTCCTATCGGCACGTGCTGGTACATTTTTCAGAGGAATAACGAGTAGTATTTTAGTGAATTGAGAATTGAGAATTGAGAATTACGAATTAAAACTCTAAACTCTAAACTCTAAAAAAAAAATTATTCACTATTCGTTATTCACTATTCACTAAAAAAGCATTATCTTTGCCCCATTATTATACACATCTAAAATCAACTCAAACGATGCTTACATCTGGGATTCTATATTTACCATTTTTGCAGTTTAGACGGTTTAACCGGCTAAAAGTAAGCTCGTTACAAAAGCCCCCCCCGCATTCAGCTTAACTCCTTGTATTCAAGGGCTTATCATTTATTAAAAACTTTTTGGTTACTGGTTATCAACGCGAAGTTTTTTTGCGTTGTGACGCTATATACATATACAATTATTGCGGCACATTTC
>JAISXJ010000145.1 GCA_031270565.1 Prevotellaceae bacterium | reverse complement strand
GCATTGATTATATTGATAATGATATTTACTACAATTTCGATGGTACGGAAGAATACTCATTACGTTCTACATACAATAATCCGAATGCAATAAATATATACTATTTTAATTCCGTAACTTTGAACGGACAGGATGCTTGTGGTTATGCTTATTATCCTTTAAACAATATAAATTTTATTGCAATAGACAAATATTGTGCCACAAATGGTTCTACTGTAATTCACGAAATGGGACACTTTTTTGGACTATTACATACACACGACACCAATTATGGTTATGAAGACCCCAATGGTTCAAACTGCTCATCGACAGGTGATTTGTGTTGTGATACGCCTGCTGACCCTACACTATCTCAAGATAATGTAAATTCAAATTGTGTATATACAGGGACAGCAACTTATGATGGCAGACCTTATACTCCTGACACTCATAATTTTATGTCGTATTCGAGAAAAACTTGTCGAAATATTTTTAGTGATGAACAAATTGATTTTATATTTGAGTGGTCGAAATCTACTGAAAGAAAAAATTTTCTTAACCCTGTATCATTGCAAAATCAAACAATTAGTAGTACAGTAACTATTGAGGCTTGCAAGGACATTAACGTTCAAAATGTTACCGTTACCAACGGCGCCAAGCTTACGCTTGATGCAGAAAACCGTACTGTTATCAATGGTGCATTTGAAGTAGAACTGGGCTCTGAATTGGAAATAAAGTAGTATGCGTAGTGTGTGTGCCTGCTCCGTATTTTCGGGGCAGGCGCATACTGCCGTACTGTTTAGCAAAAATGGGGAAAAATTAATGTAAACGAATGATTTTAACGAAATAAAGAAAGGAGAACAAAAATGAAACGCTTTTTAATTTTTACAGTGTTATTTTCTTTGGGCATAAGTGTATTTGCCCAGGAATACTATTATTGGTATCGGGGAGAAAAGATACCGTTGGAGTTAATGCCGACCCGAAAATTCATATTGCTTGCATCCCCTGATGATACCCTTGCTTTGAAAAACAGATTGACGGAACAGCACATCCATGTTTATCCTTTTGAAATTACGCCAATCACACACCTCAAGGATAAATATATTGACAAGGAAAGTGATTGCTGGACAGTTATTGAAGGAGAAAACTTGCCGGATTTTACTTTCGACGAATCGATTTTATACGAAACTCCCGGCTTCCTGTTAACAGAGGCAACAATTAACAGGGAAACTCTTCCGTCGCACGTAATTTATGTGCGGTTGCGTCAGGCGAGCGACTTTACAGCTTTGCAAAACCTTGCAGCCGAGAAAGGGGTTACCATACGTGGGAGTAGCAATATAACTTTGTGGTATATTTTGGAATGTTCAAAAGAATCAGCAGGAAATACCTTGCAAATGGCCAATTTGTTTTATGAAACGGGGTTATTTGAGGCGGCAGAACCTGAATTTCGTACATTCGGGACATTTATATTGGACCCAATAGGCAACCCAACAGGAATTGCTTCGCTCTCTGCTGCTGCTTCCGACGTCTATATTGATACGCAAAATACCGATAATATAATTGTTTTTTCTAAAAATAATTATATCGACAATTTGCAGATATTCGGCATGGATGGCCGGAAAGTTTTTGAATCTTCCTGGTCAGGCAAAAGTCTGGTTAATGTGAATATGTCCAACCGGAAAGGAATATACGTATTTAAGATAACGTTACATTCCGGGGATGTTATTTGTCGCAAAACAGTCATTAAATAAAATTGATTTTTATAAAACGAAAATGTATATTTAAAAAAAATTGGGTTATGAAAAAGCACACATTATTGTTGACAGTTTCTTTTTTATGGGCAGGACTTAATGCACAGACCGAATTTGCGCCAACAGGTGCGGAATGGTACTATAATTGCTGTGCAAACGGGAATATAATAAACAGTCATTCCAATTATATTGTTTCCGAAAAAGATACCACTGTTGAGGGGAGCAGTTGTCGCATTCTGAGACAATATTATGACAACTCAAATACTGCAAGCGAAAAATATGTTATCAAACAGGAACAAGGCAAAATCTATTATCACTATCAAGACCGATTCAATTTATTGTTTGATTTTGGTGCAGAAGTAAATGATACTGCTGAATTTACATTTATGTATAAAAAGTACGATGATTTCCCGTCATCTTCATATAAAGACACGATATTGTCGGCAAGATACAGGGTTGAAAGCATCACAACAAACGCTCAAAATCTGAAAACGTTTAGAACAAAAATTCTTGAAGAAGACAAATTTGCAGTTTATGGAATGGATGTCCTTCCTTGGGATTATTCATACACTGAAAAAATCGGATTTTATGATGAATTTATGCCGATGCTTGATAATACGGCACATCCGAGTGTAGATAATTTCCCCATGTTAAGATGCTATTCCGATGCCGATTTTTCTTTTGTCTCGGATGCGTGGACGGCGACCTCTTTACCTTGCGATTACTCTACAGCTTCGGATATTAACATTGCAAAAGACGAAAACAGAGTAATTTATCCCAATCCTTTTAACGATAACGTGTTTATATCTACAGACGAGGGAGAGCATATTGAAATAATAGATGCTTCGGGCAAAGTTGTTTGTTATTCGAAATTGGAGAAAGGAATAAATATGCTACCAACTAATCAGCTACTCAAAGGATGGTTTTTAGCAAAGATTCATAATAAAGATAACAGTATTCAAGTTTTTAAAATAATCAAGTTATGAAAAAGAATTAGCCGTCAACCGGTTGCTAAACTGTTGATAAAAAAAATCGCTACCTTTGGGGCGACTTTTCCGGAAGTCATCGTATTAAAAACTCTAATACATAAAAATCCGCAAATCCGATTATGAAACGATTGACTATTTTCTTTTGGGCGCTTGTCGCGCTCTCTGCAACTCTCTCCGCTAATCCCGGAGATACAACCTGGGTGCAGACCTTCGATTTCTCTTATCCCCGTGCAGAGAGAAACGGCAACTTCTCTTTCCCGGATGGAAATACGCGCTATGCGAAAGTCCTGATGTATTATACCATCAAATGCGACCCAACAGGCTCATACAGCGCCGTTTTTCCCTGCGGCGAATGGGATTATGACGTCTATACATACGTGCTGAAACCCACAGGACAGCTCGACACGGCAGGAAATCCGGTTTACGACTACTGGCAACTGCTGTCCTATATTACGCCATACGGCGGTAATCTTGAGAGTTATATTCCGACGCTTAACAATCAGGGCTGGACTTATGTTTTTGATGTTACGGACTTTCTACCCATTCTTAAAGACAATGTTATTCTCAAAGACGAGAACAGGCAGGAGCTTGTGGATATAAAATTTGCCTTTGTTGAGGGCGAGCCGGTGCGCGAAGTGGTGGATATAAAGAAGATTTGGGAAAGTCGCGGTCGCGGCGTCTATTTCAGGGACTGGCAGGGATTCCCCCTGAACAAGTTCGACAGCATCGTACACGACACAACCATTCTGCTTACGCCTGACGAAAAACAGGTGAAGCTCCGCACAACTGTTACAGGACATTTTTTCGGAGAGGGTAGGAATTGCGCCGAGTTCTGTAACAATATTCATACGGTAACTGCCGGTGGGCAGGTTGTCAGGAAATGGGATATTATCCAGTCTTGCGGTGATCATCCCATGTATCCACAGGGCGGCACGTGGCTTTACGATCGTGCGGGATGGTGTCCGGGCATGGAAGGGAAAGTTTACGAGTTTAATCTCACGCCATACATTCAAAATAACGCCATTACATTTGATTATGACGTCACCTCAGACCCTTATGGCGTTTACCGGATAGCGGCTTTTCTGGTTTCCTACGGCGAAATTCTCCAGACCGACGACGCCGAAGCAGCGCTCATTATTTCCCCAACGGACGACAGCAACCAGCGACGCTTTAATCCGTCCTGCTTCAGCCCGAAAGTTGTTATAAAAAATATTGGAAGCAACAATTTGACCTCTGCCGAGATAAAATACGGCTTTGAAGGACAGGAAGAATTTTACTTTCAGTGGAATGGAAACATCGCATTTCTGCAAAGCGATACATTGATGTTGCCCCAAACTCCCGACTGGAACGCCATTGAGGGCAACAAGGCAACGTTTTATTTTGAAATAATCAATCCGAATAGCGTCAACGACCGGACACCATGGAATAACAGGCTGTCTGCCGGTTGTACCAAGCCGTTGCTTTCTAAGCAGAATGAACTCCTGTTTGCTTTCAAAACAAACAGGGCTGCCAGGGAAACAACGTGGCAACTGACTGACATCTTCGGCAAAGTGCTGTACGAAAATGACCCCAACATGTTTGGAAGCAAACTTTATCAGACCTACCTTACTCTGCCAAACGGCAGTTACAGGCTCTCTCTCTATGATTCCGGCGGCGATGGCTTGTACTTTTTCGCTAATAAGGACGACGGTGAAGGCAGCGCTACGCTTCAATATTTTGACAGTAATGGGAAAGCAATAAATTTATATCGCTTTCAGGTTTGCTTCGGAAGATTCATCCACCTTGATTTTGCGATAAACACCTTTTCTCAGCCTCAACAGGTATCGGAAGTTGATACAAAGGAGGGTAAACTTGTTCTCTTCCCAAATCCTCCCATAGACGACTTGGTAAATCTTGACCTGCTAAACCTTGACGGAAACAATCTCAAAGCCGTAATCTTCGATTCCTTTGGCGAAAAGGTAAAAGAGATAGCTGTACAGCGTTTTCGGGTGAATCAAATCAACGTATCCGATTTAAGTTCCGGCGTTTATGTTATCGCTATTGTTTCGGATGACAAGGTATTGCTGAGAAGCAGACTGATTAAATAAAAATCGGGGTTGTATCAAATATCCGTAAAGTATGTTTCATCTTATTCGTTACAGGAATCTGTTTTTCCTTGTTGCCATTCAGTGGCTGATTTATTATGCCATTATCACGCCAACGTTGCAGATGTTTGCCATCGCGCCACAACTGCCGACGTGGACGGTTTGGGCGTTGATAGCGGCATCGGTGTTGATTGCTGCGGGCGGTTACGTCATTAATGACTATTTCGACCTGAAGATAGACCGTATCAACCGTCCCGAGAGAGTTATTATCGGAGAAAAGATAACCAAAGAGAACGCCATGCAGCTCTATCGTCTGTTGACCGGTGCAGGCGTGGCAGCGGGCTTGACGGCAGCGGTGTTCCTGCACAATACGACGGTTGGCGTCATTATTCTGATGACAACAGGCTTGCTTTGGTTCTACTCGGCAAGCTATAAACGCCAACTGATTATCGGTAACCTGACTGTTGCATTAGTGTCGGCTTTGGCGCCGTTGTTGCTGCTGGTTGCCGAGAGCGCCGCGCTCTCCAACAACTATTCGGAACTGCTTCGCCTTACCCCCGTATTGCCTACGCTTTATGCGTGGGTATGCGGTTTTGCACTCTACGCTTTTCTGTGGACATTCATTCGAGAAATTATTAAGGATATTGAAGATGAAAAGGGCGACAGAGAAATGGAATGTCATACCATACCGATTGTCTGGGGTGTCGGCACGGCGAAAATCATTGTTACCGTGCTGACCGTATTAACGGTGGCGTCGCTTGGAGCTGTTGCCGTTTGGGTGATTGATTTGCCGGGCGCCGCTTCTGTTTCGTTACGTTACTGGCTCTTTGGAATAGTGTTGCCGGGCGGCTGTATGCTGGCGCTGTTATGGAGCAAGTCCTCCGGCGCCATCCGGCAGGCAGGTAACTGTTGCAAATTCATTATGCTGACAGGCATACTGTACAGTTTATTATACTGTTTTTTTATTGCCAAAACCTGTGGACTGGTACTTTGGGGGATGTTCAAATTTGTGTAATGTTCAAATTTTTAATATCCCGCACTTAAAAATAGTGCGGGATGTTTTTGCGCCAATGTCAATAAACTCCTTGAATAAAATTCTATAAAAAATATGCTTGAAAACTATCGTATCCTGCTCGGTTCACAATCGCCGCGCAGACAGGAGTTGCTCAAGGGATTGGATATTCCCTTTGAGGTGGTAACCGCCGAGGTGGAGGAATGTTATCCCGACAGCTTGAAGGGCGCAGATATTCCGCTCTTTTTAGCCAAGCAGAAAGCCGATGCCTTGCGCCTCAATATGGAGCGAAACACGCTGCTCATCACTGCCGACACAATTGTCTGGCTCGACGGAAAAGTTTACGGCAAGCCTGCCGATATGGACGAGGCACGGGAAATGCTTCACCAACTTTCAGGAAAGACGCACAAAGTGATTACAGGTGTTGTGGTAACAACTGCCGACCGGCAGGAGTCATTCTCAGCCTCTACTCTGGTAACGTTTACAGAATTGTCTGACAACGAGATTGACTGTTATCTGAAGCGCTATCACCCTGCGGACAAAGCCGGCAGCTACGGCGTACAGGAGTGGATTGGTTATATCGGCGTGGAGCGCATCGAGGGGTCGTACTACAACGTGATGGGGCTGCCTGTGCAACGCCTCTACCAACTGTTGAAAACCTTTGGTTAGTAGCTAATCTCTGGGAAAACAATCACCATTCACTAAAACAAGTTCCACCATTGCTCTTCACATTAGTTTAATATGTCGGCAATTGCTTTTTTTACCGTTTCAACATCTGCCGGCATGACCTGCTTTACTACGGCGCGATGTTTCAATGCTTCCAAAGAATGATGCTCGGGACACTCTCCTGTTACTGATGAAATTATTTCCGGAAACTTAGCCGGATGAGCTGTTGCAAGTACTACGCTGCGAACATTTTCACGCACAGCGGAAAAAGCACAGGCTGTGTGAGGATCTGCAAGATAATTTTTCTCTCGCCATATCCGTTCAATAGAGGCTTTTATTTCCGCGTCATTGCAGGACGTTGCCCGTATAATGTCGTTATTAGCAGATGTTTTGTTGAGAACAAATTTCCCTTCACGACGCAACGTCGTCATCACGTCGCGCACACGGACGCTGTCGCCATTAAAATGCCACCACAACCACCTTTCAAAGTTTGATGCCTGCTGAATATCCATCGAAGGCGCGTAACTCGGAATAACTTTGCCGGGGCAATATTCGCCGGTACTGAAAAAATCCGATACCACAGCATTGACATTTGTCGCGACGCAGAAGCGTATCCCCTCTATTCCCATTCTGCTCAACATCCAACCGGCAAGCACATTGCCGAAATTGCCCGAAGGCACAACAAACTCAAGCGGATTAGCTTCGCTTGCGTCAAGTTTGAGGACTATATCCAGATAATAAATACACTGTGCAAGAATACGTGCGATATTTATGGAATTAACGGCGGTAAGAGAACAGGCTGACGAAAACGCTGCATCGCCGAATATTTGTTTAACAATATTTTGCGCGTCGTCGAAACTGCCGTGTATGGCAAAAGGGTGTACAAAAGCCGACCCCGTGCACGCTATTTGTCGTTCCTGCAACTCGGCTATGCGTCCTTCGGGGTAGAGTATAAAACAGTGAGCGTTGGGCTGTTTCAACATGCCGTGAATGGCAGCAGAACCGGTGTCGCCTGAGGTTGCGCCGAGTATATTTATCGAATGTCTGGAGTTACGAATATGCCTGCCGTAAAGTTGTCCGAGAAGTTGCAGCGCAAAATCCTTAAAAGCGAGCGTCGGTCCGTGAAACAGTTCCAGAACATGCAAATCATCGCTCAATTTGACTAATGGCGACGGCGTTTCCGGATTAGGAAACGCGCTGTACGCATTTTCGATACAGTAACGCAATTCATTTTCAGGGATGTCGTCGGCAAAAAGCGCGAGAAAAGAATACGCAAGCTCCGTATATGGCAATCCTTGCCAGCGCCGGAAATACGTACGGATGTCAGGCAAGGTTTCAGGAACAAACAGCCCGCCGTCGCCGGCAAGTCCCTTGATTACGGCGTCATTAAAAGTGGCAATGTCTCCGCCCCGTGTACTTGTAAATCGCATAAATCAGTAATTTTAGCCCAGAATAATTTCTGTTCCGGTGTCATTAACATTTAGAATCCAGTAACGTGTATTCAAGCCTGCCTCGGTAAAACTGGCTTTCATGGCTTCGCCTACCTGTTCGTGATTATTTTCAACAAAAGAGAGGATGCCCGGACCGGCGCCGCTCAAACACGAAGCAACTGCGCCATTGTCAAGCGCTGCCTGACGCGCCTCTATGGCGCCCGGAATGGCAGGAAAGCGGTAAGGCTCGTGCATTTTGTCATCGAGCGCCTTTGACAGCAGTTTTAAATCGCCGGTACGCAAGGCTTCGATGGTCATCACAGCATGACCGATATTATGAATGGCGTCAGAGCGCGGAAGAGCCGGCGGAAGGATGGCACGCGCTTTCAACGTGGGGAAAACAAAATCAGGAACGCACACAACAATACGCTGTTGCCGGATAGGAATACGGTGCGTTAGCAGTCGTCCGCTTGTTGAGCGCGTAACCACGACAAGACCGCCAAAAAGCGCCGGAACTACGTTATCGCCGTGTCCTTCAATCTCAACAGCCCGCGACAAGACTGCACGTTTCAGCGAATCGACATTGGTAGCCGTCAATGCGCGACGGGCTAACGCATGGGCAAAAACAAGACCGGCAATCACTGCCGTTGAGCTGGAACCTAATCCGCTACCGCAGGGAATATTGTTGTGGCACACAATTTTAAGCGGGGCGGGGGCTTTTTGTCCGAAAGTCTCATCAAGCTCTTCAAACAGGACGCGGGCGATGGTATTGGTATGGTCTTTCGGCAATCCGTCGGCAGCTTCCCCGTAAGAATCAATACTTATATATTCTTTTTGCTCGGGCACGACATACAGTTCAAAGGTATTCCACAGATTCAGCGCAATGCCGATACAGTCGAATCCGGCACCCAGATTGGCGGACGTTGCCGGAACGCGAATGGTCAAGACCGGTTTGGTTTTGTTAAATGATTTGTCATTCATAAAAGTAGGGGTTGTATTTTTTCTGCTTAATAAAAATAATAATTGCCTCACAAAGAAACTGTTTTTTCTTTGAATAATAATTCTCATCAAGTGGAAAAAATAAAATGCTGAACAAAAAAATGGCATTTTGGGGTTAATTCTTTTTTTGAGGCACGAAAAAAGAGCCAAGAGTTTTCAGTGAATAACGAATAGTGATGTCTCGCAGAGACAAATCTCTGTGTAACTCTGTGAAACCTCCCGCTTTGGCGGGACAAGTCCTGTGCTTCTCTGTGAAATTCAGCAGCGAGAGTTGCCAAGTTTTCTTATTGCACGGAGTTACACAGAG
>JAISXJ010000133.1 GCA_031270565.1 Prevotellaceae bacterium | reverse complement strand
GAATATAGAACCCCAGATGTAAGCATCGTTTTGTATTGATTTTAGATATGTTTAAGAACGGGGCAAAAGTAATACTTTTTAGTGAACAACTAATAGTGAATAGTGAATAATTTTTTTTTTAGAGTTTAGAGTGTAGTTATTAGAGTGTAGTTTTTAATAAAAAATATTTTTTCGGGCTTGTGGGGCAAAAAACCGGCTTCCCAGACTGCCTGCAAGGCAGAATTTTCATAACCGCATACAAGCGATAGCGCAGTTTGCGGAAAAAGCCGCCTCGCGAACCTGCACCTGAAAGGTGCGACAAGTGATAAAAAGTCCTGCCTTTGGCTTCGCCGATTTTCAATTCAGGCAGTGCGCTCTGCATACTTCCCTACCGCAGGTCGCTGACCTGCGGTTATGAAAATAATGTCCTTTCAGGACAACTCCCTACTAACTAATAACTACACTCTAATAACTAAAAAAAGGCTTATCTTTGTCGGCGCAGAAAACACGCATTTCTTAGTTTTCAATACTGTTTTCTCTTTAATTTATGAGAACTATTAATACACAACAAATCACCGGTCTGGTAGAACGCCTTTGCATTGAGGCAAACTGTTATCTGTCATCCGACATTTATACCTGTTTAAATGCCTGCTGTGGACAGGAAAAATCGCCTCTTGGACGTCAAATACTCGGTACGTTAATCGAAAATGCGGACATTGCCCGCAACGAAACAGCCCCTATCTGTCAGGATACTGGGCTGGCAGTGGTCTTTGTAACGATGGGACAGGACGTACACATCCATGGCGGCTTTATTGAAGATGCCATTAACGAAGGCGTACGGCGCGGCTACGAACGCGGTTATCTGCGTAAATCGGTTGTCAGAGAGCCGCTTGACCGCGTTAATACCGGAGACAATACGCCTGCCGTGATTCATTATGACATTGTGTCCGGCGATATTTTTCACATCACCGTTGCACCGAAAGGCTTTGGCAGCGAGAATATGAGCCAGCTCAAAATGCTCAAACCAAGTCAGGGCGTCGAAGGTGTCAAAGAGTTTGTTGTCAACACCGTATCTGAGGCGGGCGCCAATCCCTGTCCGCCCATTATTGTTGGCGTCGGCATTGGCGGGACGATGGAGAAAGCGGCATTGCTCAGTAAAAAGGCTCTGCTGATTCCCGTCGGACAACATAATCCCAATCCCGTTCTTGCCGACCTTGAGACGGAACTGCTTGCAAAAATTAATGCGCTGGGCATAGGTCCCGCAGGTTTTGGCGGCATCATTACAGCTATGAGCGTCAATATCTTGACGTATGCCACTCATATTGCAGGATTACCCGTGTCCGTAAACATCGGTTGCCACGTAACCCGTCATGCCGCCGACCTGTTAACAGATGAAACCTGACCGTTGACAATATTCCGGACAAATATTAAAATAAACAACTCAATTTCGTTTTTTCCTATGAAAATCATTATTTGCGGAGCGGGAGAGGTAGGACGGTATGTTGCCGTGATGTTTTCCAATGAAAATCAGGAAATCATCCTGATGGACGACAATTCGGAACATCTCGAAGATTTGGATACAACCTACGACTTAATGACCAAAACCGGCTCTCCAACTTCTCTTAAAGCCTTGAAGGAGTGTAATATTCGCAACGCGCTTTTTGTCGCCGTTACGCCGGATGAAAGTACGAATATTACCTCGTGTATGCTGGCACACAGTCTGGGAGCAAAAAAAACCATTGCCCGAATTAATAACTATGAATATCTGTTGCCCACCAACAGCGATTTTTTCAAACGTATGGGGGTTGATTCGCTCATTTATCCGGAAACTTTAGCCGCCACCGAAATCATTGAATCGCTCAAACGCGGCTGGATGCGTGAATATCGCACTTTCGGCAACGGCGAGCTGGCGCTGGTCTGCATTAAGGTACGAGAGAACGCCGTTTTTCTGGATAAAATGTTCAGTACCGGCATCTTCAACCACGACCGCTACCGTATTGTGGCGCTCAAAAGGCATAATCAAACCATTATTCCAAAAGGCTCGGATGAAATTAAAGTCAATGACATTGTCTATTTCATCTGCTCCAGAGAGAATATTGATTTTATCCGTCAGGAATCGGGCAAGGAGGAAGTGCTGATAAAGAACATTATCATTATGGGAGGCAGTCGCATTGCACAGAAAACCGTGCCTTTTCTGCCGGAAAATATGCACGTGAAAATTATTGAACGCGACCGTGCCAAGTGTTATGCTCTGGCGGAAAAACTGCCCGATACGCTCATCATTCACGGCGACGGACGCAATGTCGATTTGCTGAAGCATGAGGGTATTGAGGATGCGGACGCCTTTGTGGCAGTTACCGGAAATTCCGAAGCCAATGTGTTGGCGTGTCTGGTATCCAAACGTTTTGGCGTAAAGAAATCCATTGCCGAGGTGGAGAACATCGACTATATTGACCTTGCCGAAAATCTGGATATTGGAACTGTCGTCAACAAAAAGCTGATTGCCGCAAGCCGCATCTATCAGTTAATGCTTGATGAAGATGCTTTGAATGTCCAGTGTTTGACCTATTCCGATGCGCAGGTTGTGGAATTTGTCGTCAAGCCGGGCGACAGGATTACCCGCAGTCGTGTACGAGATTTGCATTTGCCGGAGCATGTTAATATCGGTGGCATTATTCGTGACGGGAAAGGGTTTGTTGTTAACGGAAATACGGTTGTGCTTCCGGGAGACCACGTAGTAATCTTCTGTATGGCGTTAAGCGTGCCGAAAATTGCCCGATTTTTCTGATGAAAACGATTTATTGACAACCGTTGTTTTTCCTTTTGTCTTTCGTTTTTCGCATTGTTTGCCATAAACAGATAATTTATGGAATAAAAACTGTACTTTTGAACGTTAAATAATATATATATCACCTCAAATACTACTTCATTGAATTTTACTGAATTAGACCTTAACGATGATCTGCTTGATGGCTTGGATGCCATGAATTTTGTTACCTGTACGCCCATTCAGGAGCAAGCGATTCCGCTTATTCTCGAAGGGCGTGATTTGCTTGGCTCCGCACAGACCGGCACCGGCAAAACAGCCGCTTACCTCTTGCCGTTACTTGAATTGCTCTCGCGGGGCGGCAGTCCCGAGAGTAAAGTGAACGCTCTTATTCTGTTACCCACGCGGGAACTGGTGCAGCAGGTTGATCAACTGCTGGCAGGTTTTGCTTTCTATACTGATATTTCGTGGATTGCCGTCTATGGCGGAAACGATGGCGTAGTGTTTGGGCAGCAGGAACGCGCCCTGAAAACCGGCGGCGACATCGTGGTTGCCTCTCCGGGGAGACTGCTGTCGCACCTGCGCATTACGGGCGTCGATCTCTCGGCAGTGGAATATCTGGTGCTTGACGAAGCCGACCGTATGCTTGACATCGGTTTTTATGATGATATTATGGAAATTATCAGTCATCTGCCTCAAAAGCGACAGACGCTGATGTTTTCCGCTACCTTTCCGCCGGATGTGGAAAAACTTGCCCGACAGACACTCAGGCAGCCTGCAGACGTGAAAATTGCCGTTTCAAAACCCGCAGAGGGTATTTTGCAGGGCGTTTATCTGTTGCAGGAGGCGCAAAAGATACCGCTTGTCATATCGCTGTTTGAAAAACAGTTGCGCGGGAAAAGTCTGATATTTGCCGCGTCAAAACAAAAGGTAAAAGAACTTTACCGGCTTTTGCAGAAGTCAAGCGTGAAAGTTGCGCAGATGCACTCCGACCTTACGCAGGCTGAACGTACACAGGTGATGCTTGATTTTAAAAATAACAAGTTGCAAATTCTTGTCGCCACTGACGTTGTGGCTCGCGGGATTGATATTGACGATATTGAAATGGTCATCAACTATGATGTACCTTTTCAGGAAGAGGATTATGTGCACCGCGTAGGACGAACCGCCCGTGCAGGGGCAAAAGGTGAAGCCATCACACTGGTAACGGCGCGGGAGAAAGTTCGTCTCAACAGGTTGGAACAGTTTTTAGGAAAAACCATTACGCGGTACGCTTTGCCGGAATCGGTCGCCCTGTTAGCGCAAAAAGAGGAAAAGGTGTCCACTGTAAAAAAACGTCATAGCAGCCGTCCACACCGTAACGGTAACAAATCGTCTCGCAACAGCGCGCCAAACGCCTCCGGTGCACGTCCACAGAGAAACAGCCAAAAGCGTGAAACGTCATGAATATTGAGCAACTGCGCGAATATTGCCTTTCCCTGCCGCACGCAACGGAAAAATTTCCTTTCGACGAAGAGACACTGGTTTTTTATGTCGGAGATGTAAAGATGTTCGCCCTTATTGATTTGGGCAATCCCGACCGCACCTCTTTAAAATGTGCTCCCGACCGCGCTATCGTCCTGCGTGAACGTTACAGCAGTATTGTGCCTGCGTGGCATTTCAACAAAAAACACTGGAATACCGTATTTTTGCAAGGAGATGCGCCCGATACGCTTATTGAGGAACTCATTCACCACTCCTATGATCTGGTCGTAGCATCAATGACGAAAAAGCAGCGGCAAACGGTAACGGGTAGCTAAGTTTCAACCGGTTTCATCTTTCGCACAACGCTGGCAGCCAACCATTTTCACTAACCGCTAAAATTGTATTTTGCGCTAAAAATAAATCACTATGATAACAACAAACATCAAATCTGCAAAACAGGCATTAAATCCTGCGCACTTGAAACAAAAGCTGGAACGGGCAGAAATGGAATTGTTTAAAAAGGAATTAATTGCCTTACTCAATCGGATTAATCCGCAGGAAAGCGAAGAGTTTCATAAAAATTTAATGATAGAGTTCCTTAATGCGGTCTATTATAAGAACAAATACTATATCAATACCAAAGGACACACAGATTTGGTGATTCATAATGACAAAACACCTCAATCATCCGTCGGCGTGCAGATTGAAGTGAAAAGCCCGACAAACGGGTTAGAAATGGTCAATAAAGAGAATCTGAATAAAAAATCGTTTCAGGAACTGGTGCTGTATTATCTGCGGGAACGAAAAACCGGAAAAAATTTTGAACTATGTTACCTGATTATTACCAACATATATGAGTGGTTTGTATTTGACGCGCAGGATTTTGAAAAATTGTTTTATCAAAATAAAACCCTGCTTAATCATTTCGAGCAGTTTCAGGCGGGAAAATTATCGGGAACAAGCACTGATTTTTTCTATAAAGAAATAGCCTCGCCCGAAATACAAAAATTGCAATCTGAAATCCCTTATACGCATTTTGATATTCGCGATTATGACAAAATTCTCCGTAATACCGACAGAGAAGATGACCGAAAACTGATTGCGTTGTATAAATTTCTGTCGCCCGTACATCTGCTCAAACTGCCTTTTGCCTCTGATAACAATCAGTTGAACAGAGAATTTTACGCCGAACTATTACATATTCTCGGTCTGGAAGAGATAAAACAGGAGGGCAGAAAATTAATTGTTCGTAAAAAAGAGCAGGAACGTGATAACGGTTCAATTATCGAAAATACCATTGAACGGCTTACAATAAAAAACAAACTGGTCAATCTTGACATTAAGCAGTATGGCAACGATAAAGAAGAGCAGTTGTTTGGCGTGGCGCTGGCTTTGACCATCACATGGATTAATCGGATTCTGTTCCTGAAATTACTTGAATCACAAATTCTTAAATATCATAATGGCGATAAAAACTATGCTTTCTTGTCGCCTGAAAAACTCTTTGACTACGACGATTTGGACAATCTCTTTTTTTCTGTTTTGGCACGCAGAACAAATGAACGGCAAAATGATATAAAAGCCAAATTTGCGCATGTGCCATACCTGAATAGTTCGCTTTTTGAAATAACTGATATAGAAGACAAAACGATATGTATTGACAGTTTGCTGGATAATATAAAAATCGGATGGTATCCTAAGTCGGTATTATACAAAGACAGAGATAAATTCATTCATCAAACGATGCAACCGCTGGAATATCTTTTGCGTTTCCTTGACGCCTACGATTTTAGCAGCGAAGATTCGGGCGATATTCTCGAAGAAAACAAACCGCTGATTTCGGCGTCCGTATTGGGATTAATATTTGAAAAAATCAATGGCTACAAAGATGGTTCTTTTTTTACGCCCCCATTTATCACTATGTATATGTGCCGTGAAACGCTCTCGGCAGCTGTGGTGCAGAAATTCAACGAAACAAAAAGCTGGAATTGCCAAACAATTGATGACGTATGCAATCATATTGGCAAAAATGCTGCCGAAATCAAAGAGGCAAACACAATTTTTAACACTATCAGAATTTGCGACCCGGCAGTCGGCAGCGGGCATTTTCTCGTTTCCGCGCTCAACGAAATGCTTTATCTGAAAGCAAAACTGGAAATTCTGGCAGACAAAGACGGCAAACTTTTGAATGCCTATCAGGTAGAAATTGAAAACGACGAGTTGATTGTCAAGCGTAATAGTGATTTTTTTATCTACGACTTAAAAAATCCGGAAAGCCAGCGGGTGCAGGAAACGCTTTTCCACGAAAAACAGACGATTATCGAAAACTGTCTGTTTGGGGTAGATATAAATCCTAACTCCGTAAAAATTTGCCAGCTCAGGCTGTGGATTGAACTTCTGAAACACGCATACTACAGGCTCGACACCAACGAACTGGAAACATTACCAAATATAGACATCAATATTAAATGTGGTAATTCGCTGATTAGCAGGTTTGATTTGAAAGATAAATATGATAATGTACCGGGATTGGAGCGAAAAATAAAAGAGACTACCCAAAAATACAAAGAACAGGTTTATCTCTACAAACATGCCACCGATGATAAGGCAACAAGAAGGAGAATAACACAAAAAATTGAAGAGGAAAAAGCATTTTTTTATCGGACAAAAAATGTTAAAGACCCTGATTTCCGTAAATTGGAAGAAGCAAAGGGAAAATTAACGCTACAAACGCAAGGTACATTTGTGGAGTTTCGAACCGAAGAGTGGCAGCAGAAGACTAGTGAATTGACAAAAACGGTAACCGACTTGGAGAAAATATACAATCAGAAGGTAAAATCTTGCTTTGAGTGGCGTTTTGAGTTCCCCGAAGTATTGGATGATGATGGTAATTTTCAAGGATTTGATGTGGTGATTGGAAATCCGCCGTATATTCAACTGCAATCAATGGGTGAAATCACAGATAGTTATAAGCAAATGAACTATCAAGTTTTCGAGCGCACGGGCGATATTTATTGCCTGTTCTACGAACGCGGCTATCAATTGTTGAAACCGCAAGGGCGACTTTGTTATATCACATCCAACAAATGGATGCGGGCAGGTTACGGCGAAAATACTCGAAAATTCCTTGCCGAAAATACAAATCCCGAACAGTTGATTGATTTTGCTGGCGTGAAAGTATTTGAAGCGGCAACGGTTGATGTGAATATTTTAATGTTTTCAAAGGATAAAAACAGACAGCAAACGCAGGCTTGCGTCGTAAAAAAAGATGGTATAAAAGATTTGAGCGTTTTTATTAGACAACACGCCTCTGTCTGCAGTTTTAGTTCTGATAGCTGGGTGGTTTTATCGCCTATTGAGCAACGGATAAAGGCTAAGATTGAGGCGGTTGGTACGCCGCTGAAAGATTGGGATATTTCAATCAACTATGGCATAAAAACCGGCTTTAACGATGCTTTTATAATTTCGGGAGAGAAACGAAAAGAATTGATAGAACAAGACCCGAAAAGTGAAGAAATTATACGACCCATTTTACGCGGCAAGGACATAAAAAGGTATGGTTATGACTTTGCGGATAGGTGGTTAATCAACACACATAACGGCATCAAAGAAAAGGGCATAAAACCCATAAATATAAATGATTATCCTGCGATCAAAAGGCATTTGGATAGTTATTGGGATAAAATAGAACATCGTGCTGACCAAGGGGATACTCCATATAATTTGCGGAATTGCGCTTATATGGAGGATTTTTATAAGCAGAAAATAGTGTGGTTAACCATAACAGACACTCCTAAATTCGCAATGGATTTATCAAAGTCCATCTGTCTTAATTCTATCTTTTTCATAACGGGTAATGAATATTTATACACAATTCTTGCTGTATTAAATTCAAAATT
>JAISXJ010000095.1 GCA_031270565.1 Prevotellaceae bacterium | reverse complement strand
TCGTCAGAGGCGCAACAGATTATTCAAAATATTATGGACAATCTTACAACCGCAAACACAACACCCAATAAAATACAGGAAATTCAAGCGATTAGAGCGGTTTGTCAAAGAGGCGAAATGAAAACTGTAAAACCAACAAAAGTTGATCTGAAACTGACAGCAAATGACGGCACAATTTATCTTTTTGATATTAAAACAGCAAAGCCAAATGCAGGCGGTTTCAAAGAATTTAAACGTACACTTTTAGAATGGGTTGCTGCTACGCTTGCCATAAATTCAACAGCAGATGTGCGAACATTGATTGCCATTCCATACAACCCATACGAGCCACAGCCATATCAACGCTGGACGATGGCAGGAATGCTTGATCTTGACCACGAACTCAAAGTAGCCGAAAGTTTTTGGGATTTCCTCGGCGGCGACGGGGCTTATTCGGAATTACTCGATTGTTTTGAGCAGGCAGGAATAGAGTTGCGTCCGGAAATTGATGGTTATTTTTCACGATATCGTTCCGGATAATTTTTCAAAAAACACATCATCTGGAAAAGGACAGAATACCCCTTATATCACCTTCACGGAGGCGGCATTGACAAAAAGAGTGTCGCCGATGGTGTCGAAAGATGAAAAGAAACCCACCGCATCGTGGCGAAGAATCTCTTCCCGAAACCCAATAACCGTCAGTCCGGCAGAGGCAGAACGCTCCGCAACAACAGCGCTAATGGTCTGACGGTCGGTCAGACTGATAATCTCGATATTTGCCAGCGTAATCGGTAATCGCCCTTCCGCAATACGCTCGCTTAAATCCGCCTTAATCATCTCGCTGTCCCCGCTCGTGTGGATGATGAAAATCTTGATTTGACTGCGCCGCCAGTCAGGATGAGCTATAATAATATATCCCAGAAGCAGCATCAAATTCGTATTTTTTTCATCCGTAACACGTATCCAGACATGGATGCCTTCTCTGCTGCAAACAGGATGTGTAGAAGTGGCAAAGAGGCAAACATCATAGTCGCCGGCACGCGCCAGATTGATATTCTCCAGAATACGGGCTAATTCATCACTGCGCCCTTTCTCATACTCAAATATTACCATATTATTCTCCATACCCGAAATGGACGGCGCCTGAATGACTTGCGCAATCGCCGAAGTATAGGAAGGCGAAATCATCGTATCAATATAAAAGGCGCTACCGTACCCTTTTGTGCGTTCAATCAGTTCGCGCAATATCTCCTTAGCCGCTACGTGCGTCTGTTTGCTGAAATAACCTTCAATAAAATGGAAATAGGTACCAAAACCGTGTTGCCGACTTAACCATTTCATCAAATAAAGCGCCTTATCACGTTCCAGCGAATTGGGCGAGATACATATAGCCGCCGGACGCCATTCTTCATCATCCATACTCGATTGCCGTTTCTGCATAAATACCTGTAACCGCCTGTTCAACTGAAAAAGGGATTCTTTAAAAATATTCCCCAACCCCTTCTGATGCTTGTTGTGATGCTCCAGAAAAATATAAATGACAATGAGCATACCATAAGCCAACAATGTGTATAAGCCATCAATCATAAACATTACCCAGAGAGAAAGTACAAATCCGCCCAGCGAAAGATACCATTTCGACCGAAAACGCGGACGATACGACGGCGGCGCTCCAAAATGATTCAGAAAAGATATAAGACAAAGCGAGCCGTAGGTTATCAGGAAAAACATGGAGATAATGCTTGCCACACTGTTTACGTCGCCGAGCAGCACAAAAAGCAGAGCAATGGCAAAAGATATGACTGTGGCATTCACCGGCTCCTTATTCACGCCCTTGCCTTTGGAGAGAAAAACGTTGAGCCGGCGTGAAGGAAAGGTACGGTCGAAAGCCAGCGCCTGCAACGTGCGCGGCGCCACAATGACAGAGCCAATCGCCGACGAAAGTGTAGCCGCTGCAAGTCCCAACGGAATAATTATCGCTCCGCCGGTCGCAATGCGGGACATAATTAACTGGTCGCCTACCAAATCCGACGGAGAAGCCGACACGGAAAGTTTCCACACCACCAGAAGATAAATAACCAGTCCCACAATTGTACCTCCCATTGTTCCCAACGGAATGGATTTGCCCGGATTCTTTAAATCGCCGCTCAATCCGACACCGGCGGTCATTCCCGTAAAGGCAGGAAAACAGATGGCAAAGAGAATGAAAAACTGTTCTCTGTTGAAAAACCCAAAATTATTTCCGGCAACCTGCGGCAGCGTTTCGTCGGGAGCAATCGCCTCTCCCGCAAAAAAGAGCGCGAGGGCAGTAAAAAGCATAATCACCACAACATAAAGCATCTTCACGCCCGACCCGGCGCCATGACGCAAAATGACCCACGCCAACACCAGCAGTGCAGGCACACTGACTATCTGTCGTGGCAAATCGAATCCCATGTGAGCCGACCACAGGTCAAAAAGTGGAGAAAAAGCCTCTGCAAAGGCAATCGTATAAAATGCCGCACTGACAGCCTGTGAGATATAAAGTGCAATACCAATGGTTGAACCTATTTTCTGTCCGAAAGAACGGGAAATGATAAAGTACTCTCCCCCACCCTCTACACGTGTATTCGTAGCTATTTCGGAGATGGCAAGGGCAGTTGGAATGGTAATCAGATGTCCCAGCAGGACAATGCCAATCGTTCCCCAGAAGCCGACCGTTCCTACGGCAAATCCAAAACGCAGAAACAACACTGCCCCGAGAATGGTCGAAACGGAGGTGAAGAAGACAGGCGCTGTCCCAAATTTACGACGTACAGAGGTATTTTCCTGTTTCATATTAAAAAAATATGATTTTACGCATTAAAAATAATCCGCTTTTAGAATTTCCAAAACCTGTATCCGTAAGTGAATGCCAGATAGTCGGCAACAGGGAAATGAGCGCGGATTGATGCGCCGACAAAGTGATTCTGTTTTTTTCCAAGCGAGACTTTCAACCCTACTTTCTCGTAAAACCATGGCATTTTGTCGAGCGTGCCGCTATATGCGCCTGTTTGCGCAAGGTCAAAATTGCTCGGCGTACGGAAAAGATACGCGCCGGCGCCTACCGAAAATGCAAACCGCCCAAAAGTGATGTCGCCAAAGGCAAACACTGCCGATGAAAAGAGCACTTTCGGCGCTTCGTAAGATGTGCCGTCATCATAAACAGGCTTATATTCGCGTGTCGGCATTAATCTGTTCGACAGATGAAATTCCAATGCTGCTCCAACTTTCAAAATTGGGAACAGATGCCGTTCATAACCTGCGCTAATGCCTGTTTTCAAGTAATAATAGTTGTTGTAACGCGCCCACAGCCAGCCGGGGTCAACCGTAACAAACAACGCATTATACGGTTCAAATTTTTCAAGCAAATCCATTTTTATTTTCGGATTTTCGCTATTGTTGAAATGGTAACGCACACTGGCAATGCCCTGAACTTCATTAATTCCCCAGTTCGGAAAGTTAAGCGAGGCATTTGACGAGTGGGTAAAATTCGCGTTTAGAGCAAGGTCAATGCGAGGGCTGAGCCGAAAGTCGAACCCCGACTGCAAATTAATGTATGGATTCACATGCAAAGAGAGAAGTTCATTTGTTTTTGTACAAGCAGCAACGCCCAGCCCAATCTGATAGTGCCATGTAAAAAATCCCCAGCGTACAATCGGCGCCTGCACATAGCCAAATACCGCTACGTTTTTGCCGAGTGTATCGCGTTGTTGGCGGCGTAATTCGGGCGAATCCGAAAAATCGGTATAATCGGTATAACGCAAGGCAATACCCAGAATTGGATTTCCCAATGGTCGTTCCCATGCGTTTCTGCCGTGTGTCTGCAGCCCCAAACGCACTTCATACGTATTAAACCAAAAATTTTCCAGATAGACAAAACTTTCGGGATGATACAGCGCAAAGCCATAACGCAATCCGCCTTCAATAAAATAATCCGGTTTTTCTGAAGGCTGAGTTTGCTCCTGCGCCCTTACATTTAAAAACGGAAGCAATAGAAATAATACAAATGGTATCGTCTGTTGTAGTTTCATATAGTTATATCACTGTTCTAAAATGTTCTTTAAGTTTTATGTATGCCCGCAAAAGTTTCCAGAGACATCTCCGAAAATTCGGGCGAATACTCTACCCTATCCAAACCTGCGCACAATATCTTCATCAGAGAGAATGGTAACAATCGTTTTTCCATCAACCGTAACATTAGGATTCTGGCAGCGAAAAAGCATATCTATCATATATAGCATATCCTCTTTACTCGGCGCGTGGCGTCTGCTGCGGGCATAGTGGCGGGCAATTTCCAACGCAAGGGAATGATGAAGTTCCGTCCGGACGTGGAGATGTAGCTCGCGTGTATTGTGAAGCATCGTTTCCAGAATACCCACCATATTTGCCGATTCCGATATGAGCGCAGGGACGCCATTAATGGAATAGATGCCCTCGCCAAGCGGCTCAAAATCGAAGCCGAGCGCCTTCAAATCATCCGACATCTCTTTAAATATCAGATTGTCGTCATAACTCAGTTCGAGCGTTTCGGGAAACAGCAGTTTTTGGGAGACGCATTGCTGCAGTTCCAGTTGCAACAGAATCTGCTCGTAAGAAATGCGTTCCATTGCCCGATACCGGTCTATCAGCATCAAACCCGACTTCACAGAGGTAATCACATAACGCTCTCTGTAGAAAAAGAGAGATTCTTCCGTTTTATCGAATAAAAATTTCTCCTGCGACTGTGGTTGTGGCGAAAATGCCGACTCATCACCTGTCTGTTCGTCAGAGAGCGGCGTTTTTTTGCCGGTTTCATAAAGCTGTTGCCACGCTGAAAGCATTTTGCTGCCCGACTGACTCTGTCTTCCCGTTGTGTTAAAGGGATTATAGGAGGGATTGACCGTTGGTTGAGGGAATTTTGGATTGCCAGCTCCCTGCGATTCGACCGGTATGTTAATCTGTCCTTCGGTATTAAAATCAATGGACGGAATGACATTGAATTTCCCAAGCGCCTCTTTGATGCAAACCATTAGAATCGTCCAGATTTCGCGTTCGTGTTCAAATTTGATTTCTGTCTTGGTCGGATGAACATTAACGTCAATGTTTGCAGGGTCAATATCAAAATAGATAAAATAGGGCGGCAGCAAATCGGGTGGCAACATACGGTCGTATGCCTGAACAACCGCCTTGTGAAAATAGGGATGACGCATAAAACGCCCGTTAACGAAGAAGAATTGTGTAGCTTTCTTCACTGCTGCATCCAGATTGCCGACAAAACCATAAATCTTGACAACCGGCGTAACGGCTTCTATCTGCAAAAGCTGATTGTTGAGATTGCGCGTCTTTTTTCCGAAAATAGCTGTGATACGCTGTTTCAGGTTTCCCTGTGGCAACTGATAAACAATATCATCGCCGCTAATCAGTTCAAAATGGATGTTCGGATAAGTCAGCACGATACGTTGAAAATCGGCAATGATATGGTGCATTTCCGTCTCTTCGGATTTCAGGAATTTCCGTCGTGCGGGAATATTAAAAAACAGATTTTTCACCGTAAACGAACTGCCCACAGCACACGACACCTTCTCCTGCCGCACCACACGCGATGCCGCAATCTCCAGCAGCGTACCCACTTCGCTGTCGGCGGTACGGGTTTTCAGTTCTACCGTTGCTACTGCGGCAATAGAGGCAAGCGCCTCGCCCCGAAATCCCATAGTGGTAAGCGCATACAGGTCGTTTGCTTCCGTGATTTTACTCGTAGCGTGGCGTTCAAACGACATACGCGCATCGGTAGAAGACATGCCGCAACCGTTGTCTATAACCTGTATTGAGGTGCGTCCGGCGCCTTTTATCAACACGTGAATGGTGGTCGCTCCAGCGTCTATGGCATTCTCCATTAACTCCTTTATCACCGAAGCCGGACGTTGAATAACTTCGCCTGCGGCAATTTGATTGGCTACGGAATCAGGTAAAAGATGAATAATATCACTCATAATAACTTAATTCGGCATCATCTGTTTTGTTTAATATACTTCTCTCCGTCGGGACGTTCCGACACATCCACAACATACTGTCGCAGGCGTTGTTCCCCCTCTGTTTTGCAGATGAGCAGCACGTTGCCCTGTTGGGCAATCAGGTAACCGGTCAGCCCTTCCACTACGGCTAAACTGTCTTCGGGTATCACGACCATAGTATTTTTGCAGTCATATAACTGGGTATTTCCTTTAAGGGTGGCATTGCCGGCGGCATCTTTTTCCCCCAGTTCGTAGAGCGAATTCCACGTACCCAAATCCGACCAGCCAAATTCAGCCGTCAGAACATACACGTTTTGCGCTTTTTCCATAATGCCGTAATCAATGGAGATATTGGGTAACTCAGGATACATTTTATCTATGAAAATCTGTTCCTCTCCGGTATGATAAACTCCCCTGCCCTTTTCAAATCCGGCTGCCACCTCCGGCAGAAACTCTTTAAACGCCTTTTCTATTGCCGTTAAACTCCAGAGAAACATACCTGAATTCCAATAAAATTCGCCGCTTGCCAGAAAGACTTTTGCCATTTCGAGGCTGGGTTTTTCGGTAAATGTTTTCACTTGACAGAGTGTTTTTTCACCGTCGCCAACCTGAATATAGCCATAGCCCGTCTCGGGGCGGGTTGGTTTCAAACCGATGGTGAGCAGCGCCTCCGTATTGTGTGCAACAAAGGCGATTCCCTCCTGCATAACACGCCGGTATTCATCTTCTTTGGTAATTAAATGGTCGGATGGAACGATGATGATATTGGCTTTTTCGGTTTGCTCCCGAATCTTATAGACGGCATAAGCGATACAGGGCGCCGTATTTCGGCGAATGGGTTCCAGCAATACCTGATTAGAGGTCAGTTCGGGCAACTGTTCCAGAATCAAATCGCGATAGGCGAGATTTGACACGATATAGACATTTTTTGCCGGTATCAGATTGCGAAAACGGTCATACGTCATTTGCAGCAGAGAGCGTCCCGTACCGAAGAAATCGAGGAACTGTTTGGGTTTGGTGATTGTACTGAAGGGCCAGAAGCGACTGCCAACGCCACCTGCCATAATAATACAATAATTATTTTCCATAAGTATATGTGATTTACAAACGATTATCTTTGAGTTTTTGAGCGAGCTAAGATACTGCTTTTTTGACAGTATTGAATGAATAATGAAGACCGGTTAAATTCTTTTTTTCAGTTGTCAGTTGTCCCCTTAACGTCCTTAATGTCTAAAGTCCTTAACGACCTCTTAGGAGAGGAATTTAGCCACAAAACAACGTTCGGCGTAGCCAATACACGAATAACTAAAAACTAAAAACTAAAATCTACACTCTAAAAAAATACTATTCACTATTCGTTATTCACTAAGAAAGTATTATCTTTGCGCCGACATCTACACCTTTAAACTGAAATCGAGAATGTTTACATCTGGTATTCCATATTCACCATTTTTTCTGTTTAGACGGTTTAACCGGCTAAAAGTAAGCTCGTTACAAAAGCCCCCCCCTGCATTCAGCTTAACTCCTTGTATTCAAGGGATTAACAAAACATTAGACTTTTTTTATTCGACAGTTTACGACACAGTTTCAGGACGTTGTCGCGACGCTGTCCGACGCCTCGGATTTCTTCCGGAAGCTGTCTGGACGTTTTCCCCACGGGGGGAAAACCTATTTGCAGAGAGAAACACCAATCATATCTCTTATTTATCTCTTACATATCTCATTTTTTTAACATTCTAATTTTTTTATCTTATGAAAACAAATTCCAGATTTCTTGTATTAGCGCTCGTCCTTTGCGGCATAAGCGCAAATGCGCAATCATTTACCAGCAATGGTATCAACTATGAAGTTACTTCTACTTCGCTAAATGAAATAAAGGTTGCTCGTAACTCAGGTTACTCAGGGGCGGCAGTAATACCAAGTTCGGTTGGGTACAACGGCAATACTTATGCTGTTACTGCGATTGGAAAGGATGCTTTTTTCCAGTGCAGCGGCTTGACTTCCGTAACAATCGGTAATTCTGTAGAGACTATTGGAGAGTGGGCTTTTAGGGATTGCAGCGGCTTGACCGGTACATTAACTATTCCTAATTCGGTTACTTCGATTGGACATTCTGCTTTTTACAATTGCAGCAAGTTGACTTCGGTAACAATCGGTAATTCAGTAGAGACGATCGGAGAGTTTGCTTTTCGTGGTTGCAGCGGTTTGATTTCAGTAACAATTCCTAATT
>JAISXJ010000089.1 GCA_031270565.1 Prevotellaceae bacterium | reverse complement strand
ACTCTGAAAACTGAAACTACTAACTACACTCTACTAACTACAAACTAAAAGAAGTACCTTTGCAGCGTTTATCTGTTATAAAACATTTATGAAAGAGCAAATCAATCAGCTAATGGACGTTGTGGCGGGATTTTCCGCACAAACGGCGGAAGAGCTTGAAGCGTTGCGCATCAGGTATCTGAGCAAAAAGGGAATTATTTCGGAGTTGTTCAATGATTTCCGCCATGTACCAAACGACCAAAAGCGCGATATTGGACAGCTTCTCAATGCTTTGCGGGATGCTGCACAGGAAAAATACAGCTATCTGCGCACCGAAATAGAAGCCCGAAACTGCGTATCGGAACAGTCGGATATGACACGTCCCGCCGACCCCGTCGGACTGGGCACGCGGCATCCGCTGTCGCTGGTGCAGAATGAAATTATCAGCATCTTTTCGCGAATTGGGTTTACGGTGGCGCAAGGTCCCGAAATTGAGGATGACTGGCACGTCTTTGGAGCGCTGAACTTTGCTCCGGAACATCCGGCACGCGATATGCAGGATACATTTTTTATCGAAAAAAATCCGGACATCCTGTTGCGTACCCACACATCAAGCGTACAAACGCGCATAATGACCGGTCAGCAACCGCCTATCCGCGTACTTTGTCCGGGGCGCGTTTACCGGAATGAGGCTATATCCTACCGCGCTCACTGCTTTTTTCATCAGGTGGAAGGACTGTACATCGACCAAGAAGTCTCGTTTGCCGACCTGAAACAGGCGTTGCTCTATTTTGCCAAAGAGATGTTTGGCGAGGCAACACGTATTCGATTGCGTCCGTCCTATTTCCCGTTTACCGAGCCAAGCGCTGAAATGGATATTTCCTGTAATCTTTGCGCCGGTAAGGGTTGCGCGTTCTGCAAACAGACCGGATGGGTCGAAATTCTCGGCTGCGGCATGGTTGACCCCAACGTACTCGAAGCATGCGGCATCGACCCGCAGAAATTTTCCGGATATGCCTTCGGTATGGGCGTAGAACGTATTACAAACTTGAAATATCAGGTGAAAGATTTGCGGCTCTTCTCGGAAAATGATGTGCGTTTTCTCAATCAGTTTCAATAGATACTAAATATTAAACGGAAAAACGATGCTTCTCAAGATTTATCCTGAAAATCCCAATCCAAAGGCTGTTGACAAGGCGGTGGAGGTGTTGCGCAACGGCGGCATACTAATCTATCCTACCGATACCGTCTATGGCATCGGTTGCGATATGTTTCAGGCAAAAACGGTGGAGCGCGTTTGCCAGTTTAAAGGCATCGACCCGCGCAAGGCAACCTTTTCAATCATCTGTTACGACTTGAGTCAGATAAGCGCTTATGCAAAAGTGGATAACAGCATATTCAAACTGCTCAAACGTAATTTGCCCGGTGCATTTACCTTCATCCTGAACGGCTCTAACAATCTGCCAAAACTTTTTAAGGGACGTAAAACCATCGGTATTCGTATGCCGGACAATAGCATTATTCGCGCCATCGTCGATGCTCTCGGACATCCGATTTATACCACATCCATCAAGGAAGCCAACGAGGTAACCGAATATGAAACCGACCCCGAACTATTGCATCTGCGTTACGGCGACCTCGCTGAGATGGTCATTGATGGCGGCTTCGGCGATAATACGGCTTCTACGGTAGTGGACTGTACAGATGTTGAACCTCAAATTATTCGGCAAGGAAAACAGGAGTTAAAACTCTGAAAACATCCCGCTACAATCAAACTATGTCGAAAGAATTTATCTTTACCTCGCCCGATTTTTCGGACACTAACGCCGCGAATTATCTGCTGTCCATACGTGAAACCGACGATTGCACGCTGTTGACGGTTGTTGATACACGGGAGAAGCAGTGCGTTGCGTTGCGGCGTTATCCGGACAAAACGTTGAATGATTTGGTTAAAAGCGATTCTCTGCTGCGTCTTCCCTGTCATTCTGTGGTGGAGATTTGCCAAAACCTGCCGCATGCGCTTGTTCCCCAAAATCTGTTCGACGAAAATAGCGCTTCGGCATATTTGCCGTTAGACGATTTGCAGCAGAAGCGGGCGCGTACTTATTGGCAGACGCTACCCTGTTATGATGCCGTCAGCGTGATGGACGTTCGGCGAGCTTGCGCCGGCAGGCATTTTCCCGCCATTCATTACAGACATCCGCTTGCTCTGCTGGCGCAGTTCTGTGCGCAGCATCAAACGACCGTATGTTATGCAGATTATCACGGCGCAACGCTTTATCTTGCCGCCGGCAATGTGCATCGCCTTGCTCTGGCAAACGGTTACGACTGTCAAACGGACGATGATGTCGCCTATTTTGTGCTTTCGGCATATCAGCATCTCCGTGCCGATGTCGAAACGGCGCCGCTGATACTCCTTGTTGATGCTGCCCGTTTTACCTCTTTATATACGCTGCTCTCGATGTACATTCGCCACGTGCAGCAGGTTTCTCCTTCTTCCAAATGTTGTCGTACTGTGCCTGACGCGGCATATTATCCGACATTCGCCCTGAATCTCTGCGTGGAAGAAAAAGGCTAAAGAGGTTCGGACACGAATTTTCAAGATAATGCCCGTCCCAAACACAGCGGCAACCCTCCCGACCATTCAAGAAGGTTGCCGTTTTTTATGCTGTTTTATGCTGAGAATACCGGCGGCTCTTTATAATTTTGTCAGAAAGGCATCACTTAAAATATGCCATTTCCAAAAGACAGAAAAAGGATAGGAGACATCTTTCATTTGCATCAAATGTTCTTTTGCCTTTTCTTTCTCTGCCGGTGAAGCATCGTGGTTTTTCAAAGTCCGCCGGTTGGAAATAAATTTGCAGTAATATTCAAATAATTTTTCGTGTAACGCTTCCCGTGAAATGCCCCGAATACCGGTGTTATCCTCATTATAGCATTTGTCTAAGAGGCGGGCTGTATTTTGCGTTTTGGCATCGTCCTGTTGGTTTTCTACAACAATAGCTTCATTTGGCACGCTTGGACAAAGGCATTTAACAGCCTGAGATACATCTGTTGTTGAATCGCAACAATCCAGAATCTCCGATGTTGTTCCCTTAATACTGTTACACCGGTGACAGGCATAATATAAATTGTTCCAGTCGTATTTTTTTGCAGGGTCGCCTTCGTGCGGCATAAAATGCTCAACAACAGGGTCGGAAACTTCGTCTTCGCACAGGTAGCATTTTCCGAAAAACATTTCTCTCAATGCCGTAACTGTCTCTTTTGAACGATAGTCGGTTGAACAATCCGGTCCCGGATGGGGGCGGGTAACATTAAACATGACTGCCTCCTTCTTCCAAAGCCTCCAGTCCCAACAGGTAAAATACTTTCGATTCGTTGTCCAGTGCATCTTCACGTCCTTTGACTTTATTCGCGAGTTCGCGAAGACGCTGTAAATCTTTTTGTTCGGAATTGACAATGTGAGCAATTTCCTTAATCGTATTTTCCAGATTTACAGATATTGGCTTCACGTTCCACAGACCTTTCATCACTGCCGAATAGGTGTAATATGACAAATCTTCAGTAATCGGCTCGTTCTTTGCCAAATCAAAAACAACGGTATCCGGCGTTGACATCAGCACAAAAGGCGAATGTGTCGTTACAATAAACTGTATTTTCGGGAAAGATTCCGCAAAAAACGGCAATATCAAACGTTGCAGTGACACGTGCAAATGAGAATCTATTTCATCAATAAAAACAACGCCTGTCAGGTCTTTTGGCATCACCTTGAAATATTCCGTACGCATAATCAACTCCGCGTAAATATCGAAAATAGCGCGATAACCTGCTGATAGTGTTTGAAATGTATAGGGGTGTTTATCCTGCTGACATATTGAAAACCGGAAGTTATCAGGGTCAAATTTCAGCTCAATGTTGGGGTCTTCAAAAAGGATTTTCAGGTTTTTCTCAAAATCGGCAAACCATTTTTCGATATTGTCTGCCAATGCTTGATTTTTGTCTATTGTGATAGCCATTGCCTGCCGACTTTTCAAGTTGACCAAATGCTGCTCCAGGTTGTTTGCAAATTTTTGGGAATTTGCCTGTTGTTTAGCGTTTTCTTCTTCTACGGAAACGGCTTTTGCATTGGCAGGTTGCGTAATTTCCGAAAGCCGCTTTTCTTCAAAAAGTTGAATAACCGCTTTTCGTTCATCATATAGGGAAGAAAATGCAATATTATCCGGTATCTCAACCTGCAATCCGTCTTCAATAGCGGTTATTTGATTTTCTGTTTTGGCAATCAGCAAATCCACTTTTTCGTAAACCGCCTTTAGAAAAGACGTTTTTCCCGACCCGTTGGCGCCGGTTACAATAAGGTTTCTACCGTCCAAGTCAATATTCACCGTCTTGTGGGTATGAGGAATTTCGCCGCTTATATTTTTAATCCACTTTTCCATATATCATTTCTGCATGCAAAGTTACACCTTGTTTAATCCCCAAAAAGAGGCTGACCCGCAACAACGCATAACCATTAAATTAACCTGTTGGACGCTGAATAAATTCCCATCCATTTTTCAGCGGGTGGGGATTTACCGGAATTTGGAAATTTATCTTGTCGTTTGAGAAGCTGCTGCTGACGCCGGTTTCCGAACTGCTCCGCCTCCCATGCTCTTAGGAACTATTCTAAACGTGGTTGTTTTCGAGTCTTTGTAATTGCCTTTTCCTGTGATAGTTGCGTTGGCAATACCAACATTCACATTGTTAACGCACGTAATTGCATAATCAACATCTTTAACAAGTGTTTTTGAACCGTCTTTTATCAAAACATCCGGTATAATCGGGGTGCCGCAATATGTCTGCTCTGTAATCGGAACAAGCTGCACGCTGTTTAACGTTTTTGGAACAATGTTAAAATTCACAACTTTTGTGTCGCTGTAGTTTCCTTTGCCCGAAATGGTTATTATCGCCTGCCCGACATTCACATTATTGGTGTAAGAAAGGGCGTAATCGACATTTTCTACAAGCGTTCTGTTGCCATCCTTAACAATCACTTTCGGTGTAAAAGCGACACCGGTATAATTCTGGTCGAGAATTGGCATTACTTCAATGCCGGAATCGGTACCCGCTGTTACGCTTGAGCCGGACGAAGTTAGAGCTGGTCTGGTTGTATTTGTCCTTTGCTGAGTTCCGCTTTGAACATTCTGCGCGAAGCTATTCAACGCTAAAAGACTGATTAATACCGAAATAACGTATTTTTTCATAATAATCTGATATTGATTGTAAAATATTTTTCGCAAAGATAATAACCGTTTAAAAGGCAAAGAACTTTTATGGGCACAAAATTAGAAAAAAAATCTGACAACGATTATATAATTCAAGTTGCTATGGATGATTTAGTATAAAAATAAAAATTAATCCCCTAATTTTTTGGTATTCAGACACAAAAGAAAAGTGGATTGACCATAGAAATAAAATCGTTGCAATATACGCATTTTTGACGATATTTTAAAATCTAATGGAACATAAAGAAGAAAATTAGTGAATAACGAATAGTTATTAGTTTTTAGTTATTAGAGTGTAGTTATTAGTGAAGAATAATATTGCGTTATTAGCCGGTTACGGCTTCAATATCAATAGAAAAAAACGGCTTTAAGCAGGCGTTTTTGTCCGTTAGGACAAAATGTTGGCAACAAACTGAGGAAAAAAATGATTATCGGGCAAAACGTTTGATTGCTTCTGGATTCATCGCTGTATGATAGATGGTAATAACGTGGATTGTCCGGGCGGTAATGGAATATAAAACGGCATATTTCTCCACTAAAATATTGCGGTAAACTTTTCCGGTGCTTTCTATAAAACGGTTCTTTGGGTGAGTATCCGGCATTTGTGGTAAAAACATAACTTTCTTTAATACAGCCTTGTAAAAATCAGTAGCCGTTTTTTTACCAAAAATCAATATTCCATATTCCAAAATATTGGTCAGGCTATCGTAAAACTCCGGTGAAATTTTCAGAGTTTTGGTATGATTCTTTGGAATACTCAATGTTCTTTGAGCCATGCATCTATTTTACTTTTAAATTCCGACCAAGACATTGTCTTGCCTCTTTCCGCTTCACGCACCATTTCACGAAAATCTTCTACGGTAACCTCTTGGCCTTTTTCGGGAAACTGCCAATTGATTTTTTTTGTTGCCGTGCTGTTTGTTGTTGTTGTTGCCATTGGATTATTTATATATGAATTAACGCCACAAAGATATGAATAATATTTGAAAGCGTACATACAATGAAAAAGGAAAATGAAAAATGAATAATATTTTAGTGATAGTTATTAGTTTTTAGAGTGTAGTTATTAGTGAATAACGAATAGTGAATAGTGAATAGTGAATAGTGAAGAATATTGCGCTATTAGCCGGTTACGGCTTCAATATCAATAGAAAACGGCTTTAAAACAAGCGTTTTTGTCCGTTAGGACATATACCGTTTTTATAGTGAATAATGCTTTTGTGCATTGGTTCTAAGAACCAACGAATTTATTAATTCTGCAATTTTTGCAACAGGCTATTGACTTCTATCTGTATTTTAGAAAAGGCAAACCATTTCTTGCCCAAGTCTTTAAGCGAAGCGCCGATATGATACAGATCGTCGTCGATGAAAAGAAAACGGTCGTGAGAATCGGTAAATAGCTTCACGCTGACAGCTGGATATTGTGCATTATGTTTCTGTAAATCAAGTTGGAAGCCGGATGAAATGGGTGCGGTGTAGATGGTTGCCTCTACGCCTTTCCCGCGTTTGGACAAAAGCAGCAAAACGCTTTCATCAACATAGTTATCAATTAAAACGATGGACTTTTTAGCGGATTTTATCAGTTGGGCGGCAAAGACGTAGGCGTCAAAAATTTGTCCGTCGTAAAAAATGCCTTCTACAGGCGGCAAGGTAGTTCTGACAAACAAATCTATCTTTGCTTCGGTTTCACCTACACGATGTTCTATGTGTTCAAGGCGCTGATTAATCGCATAACCTTTTAGTAGATAGTCTTTTAATGTGCGGGTTGCCCAGATACGAAATTGTGTAGCATTGATAGAATTTACCCGATAGCCAACCGAAAGTATGGCATCTAAATTATAGAATTTGGTTTGGTATCGTTGTGTTCTGTCATTACCCACATGTTCCAAAATGGAACATGTGCTGTTTTCTTCCAATTCACCCGATTTATAGATGTTATTCAAATGTTTGGTGATAGCAGGTCTTTTTGTTCCAAATAGTTCTGCTATTTGTGCCTGTGTTAGCCAGACCGTTTCACTTTCTACCATAACTTCCAGTTGAATGGAATTGTCCGGTTGATACAGGATGATTTCGCCGTTATGTGCCATAGATTTTATATTGTTTGACCCTGCAAAGGTACACCTTTTTTAGTTTTTAGAGTTTAGAGTGTAGTTATTAGTTATTAATGAATAATGAATAGTGAAGAATATTGCGTTATTAGCCGGTTATGGCTTCAATATCAATAGAAAACGGCTTTAAGCAGGCGTTTTTGTCCGTTAGGACATATACCGTTTTTATAGTGAATAACGAATAGTGAATAGTGAACAGTTGTCCGCAAGGACAAAATGTGAATAACCGTAAGTGCAACTTACGGATAACGACGAAACACAACCAACCTCAACCCGTAGGGTTGAACTAAATGATAAT
>JAISXJ010000188.1 GCA_031270565.1 Prevotellaceae bacterium | reverse complement strand
TGTGAAATTCAGCAGCGAGAGTTGCCAAGTTTTCTTATTGCACGGAGTTACACAGAGAACACACAGAGAGACACAGAGAAATAAAAGCCCGAAAAAATATTATTCACTATTCACTATTCGTTATTCATTATCTAAAAACTACACTCTAATAACTACAAACTAAAAAAAAGGTGTACCTTTGCCGCGCTACTTTTCATTAAAATAATTGTGTTTTGAAAACGAACAGATTGCATATCGGAATAATCGTGCTGTTTTTGGCTTGCGTGCCAATGATGGCAGCAACGGTTGGACATCATCACGATGATGTGCCGAATGGCTGTTCGTCTGACCGGACGGGGCAGACTGATTCGCAATGTCTTGTCTGTGCATGGTTGAATACTCCTTTTATTGAAGGAACTATTGTACAGGTGCAAAGTCCCCAATGTTCCGCACAACCATTTTACGCTGTTGATATTCCTTTCGTTTTTAGTTCTCCAGTCGTGTCCCATCGTGGACGGGCGCCTCCTCTCTGCCGATAAACTTCCGTGTCGCCGACACAAACAACTCTCTTTTATTTTAATAAAAACTGTCTTGAAATCTTATGCACTATGTTCCTGTGTTTATAGGAACGCTGTTGCTTGTATCTGTTGCTGGATTAGCACAAACGCCCGATTCCGTTAAGGTAAATCTCCGGGAAACGGTCGTTGTCGGTTCGCAGACGCAGGATGCAGGCATCCGTTCATCCCAACCCGTTGTTGTGGTTGGAAAGGCTGAATTGCGCGAACACTTTTCCGGTAATTTCGTGCAGAATCTCTCGTCTGTGCCCGGTGTACAGTCGATGGACATCGGTTCGGGCTTCTCCAAGCCGATGATACGCGGTATGGCATTCAACCGTATCGCGGTGGTTGCCGACGGCATCAGGCAGGAGGGGCAACAATGGGGCGTCGACCACGGACTGGAGATGGATGCCTTCGACATTGAACAGGTGCATATCATCAAAGGTCCGGCATCGCTTCTCTTCGGCAGCGATGCGATGGGTGGGGTCATTGAGACAGTGCGTTTGCCTGCACCGCAGAAAGATATGGTGTTTGGAGAGGTGAACGGTCTGGCAAAAAGCAATAACCGTACATTAGCCACGTCGGGAATGGCTGGACTGAAAAGAGGAAAATGGTACGGTAAAATGCGTTTCTCGATGCAGGATTTTGCCGATTATGCCATTCCTGCCGATACGGTGGTTTATCTCACTCAACGACTTCCCGTTGAGCATCGGCGACTGAAAAACAGCGCCGGCTTTGAACGAAACGGCTCTCTTTTTGCCCGTTATGCGGCGAAAGATTACAGTGTAACGCTTTCGGCAACCGATGCTTTTCAGAAAGTCGGGTTCTTTCCGGGCGCACATGGCGTGCCGGATGCAAGCAGGGTACACCACGATGGCGACTATCGTAACATCGAACCGCCTTACAGTATGGTGAATCATCTGAAAGTGGCAGCGCAATTGACGCATCGCAGCGACCGGCTTCTGATAGAGGGAACTGTCGGCTATCAGAACAATCACCGTGAGGAATGGAGCCTGTTTCATACGCATTATGCTGCTCAACAGAAGCCCGAAAAAGACCCCGACAAAGAGTTGATGTTTGTCTTGCAGACTGTTTCTTCCAACGTTAAGGCGATTTTTTCGCCGTCGGCGCGCTGGACGCACGTCGCAGGTGCGGACTTTCAACACCAGTACAACCGTATCGACGGTTACGCATTTCTTTTGCCGAATTATCGACGTACCGCAGGCGGACTATTTCTCCATACGACATACCAGCCGCGTCAGTCCGTAACGTGGAGCGTAGGCATTCGCTACGACATTGGGAAAATCGCCGTTACACCCTATTCAGACCCCTATCTGAGCCTTTATCTCAGAGGACAGGGCTATACGGAGGAGCAGATGGCGGTTTATCAGTGGCGCAGTTACGGCATCAGGCGACAGTTTGACGATGTGTCGTATGCGGCGGGTGTGGTTTGGTATCCGTTGGAGCAGCATGTGTTTAAAGCCCATATCGGACGCAGCTTCCGATTGCCTGCGGCGAACGAGCTGGCGGCAAATGGCGTACATCACGGCACGTTTCAGCACGAACAGGGAGACCCCTCGCTGACATCGGAAAAAGGATGGCAACTGGATTTGTTTTACCGTTTTACCCACCGGCAGGTAACAGTCTCCGTATCGCCATTCGCAAGCCTGTATGACAACTACATTTTTCTGCGTCCCACAGGCGAATGGTCGCTGCTGCCGGATGCAGGGCAGATATACCGTTATACCGGTACGAAAGCCCTGTTTATGGGTGGCGAAGCAAGTGTAGAAATATTACTGGGGCGGTATTTCAGCTATTATCTTTCGGGCGAATATGTTTATACGTCCAACAGAATGGAGCAGACCGCCATGTATTTTTCGCCTCCCGCTTCGATGCGTCACGTACTCAAATGTACGTTTACGCCGGTGGTTGTCGCTGCGGAGTGGCAAGGTGTCGCTGCACAAAATCATGTCGCTAAAAATGAAGAACGTACTCCGGGTGTAAACCTGCTGCACGGCTCTCTGTCGAGCGTTATTCCTTTCGAGAAATACAGTATCGAAGCGACTTTTACCGTAAAAAACATCTTTAATAAACCCTATTTTAATCATTTAAGTTTTTATCGGAAGCTCGAAATCCCCGAACCCGGACGCAGCTTCCTCTTATCTTTTAAATTATCATTTATTCATTTATTAAAAAACAAGTAACTATGAAAACCTTGAAATTTTCAATCGTTTGCCTTTTGGCATTAACCGCTCTTTTGTTGTCCTGTAACGGCAACAATGCAGACACCACTAAACCTGTCATCCTTCTGGAAGAGCCTTGTGAGGGTGATTCCATCCTCATCGGCGACCCGGATGGGATGCACCTTGAAATGGATCTCTCCGATGATGTGATGTTGCGTGAGTATCTTGTTGAGATACACAACAACTTTGACCAGCACGGACATGATGCGCCGGCAGTTCAGCTTGCAGCAGAGGATGAGCAGCCCTTTGCTTTCAGAAAATCGTGGGATTTGACGGGCAACCGGACAAAGCACGTGCATCATCACGAAATTTTGATTCCTGAAAATGCTCAGGAGGGCGACTATCACATTATGATTTACTGCACCGATGCTGCAGGTAATGAGAGTTATGTGGCACGGTCGATTGTGCTTTCGCACACTGCCTCTGAACACGAAGATGAACACGACGAAGACGAGGATTAGTCTTTAGTGGTCAACAACAACGTGCCTGCGGGTACGCCCTGAACATAAAAGCCCCGTCGGGGCTTTTGGTTTTTTCAGCGGCTGCTGCAAGCGCAAAATATAACAGTCAGCGGCAAAATTTTCAAGTTTTGCCGCTGACCGTTATAAACTGTCTGCGATGCAGGCGTATCAATCACTGAACTACAATTCCCACGCCAGAGCGCTCGCGCCGAGAATGGCAGCATCCGATTCCTTGAGCGTTGAGAAAAGTACTTTAATCTTGCCTTTCCAAAGTTCCAAGAGATTGTTGTTCATGTGTTTAACAATCGGGTTGTAAAGCAGGTCTCCCGCTTTTGTCAGCCCGCCAAAAAGCACAATGGCTTCCGGCGCACTGAATGCCACAAAGTCGGCAAAAGATTCTCCCAGCATTTTACCGGTAAACTCAAAGATTTCCTTCGCTATTTCATCGCCTTCCATAGCCGCTTCAAACACGTCTTTCGAGGTAATTGACGCCGGAGGGAAATTGCGCAGGAGGCTTTTCCTGTCGGTAGTTTCCAGAATTTCGCGTGCCGACCGCGCTACGCCCATTGCAGAGGTATAAGTTTCCAGACAGCCCTTTTTCCCACAATTGCAGGGGCGTCCATTTTTCCTGACAACGGTAGTGTGTCCCAGTTCGCCGGCAAAACCGTCGTGTCCGTAAAGGACTTTCCCGTCAATGATGATGCCGCTGCCAACGCCTGTTCCGAGCGTAATCATAATAAAATGCCGAATTCCACGTGCTACGCCGTAGGTCATCTCGCCAACAGCGGCAGCATTGGCATCGTTTGTGAGCGCAACGGGAATACCGATGTTATGACGCATTTTTTTCGCAAACTCTATGTGCTTGCTGCCACCCCATTTGAGATTGACGGCATTTTCCACCGTGCCGTGATAATAATTGCCGTTAGGTACGCCAACGCCGATGCCGCGTATGTGTTTCAAACCGTAACTCTTGCACAATTTCGTAACGGCGCCACAAAGATTGCCGATGAAGACATCCACATCTGTGGTGTCATCACTGCGAATAGCCATTTGAGACAATACACTGCCTCTGGTGTCAATCACGCCAATTTTGGCAGTCTGTCCACCGACGTCAATACCGACTACATAAGGTTTCTCGAGTGTTTTCATAGAATATCAATAGTTGAATTATTGGTTTAATTTTTTTCTGCGGAAACCGTCCGGTTGACATTTCTGCTACCTATCAACGCATAGAAAAGCAGATAGGCAAGTCCTGCAAGCGGTAACAGGTAGGAAATGATATAATTGTTACCGGTAATATCCACAATTCTGTTTTGTATTAATGGAATAATGCCACCGCCAACAACCATCATCATAAATATTCCCGACGCCTTTTTCACCGATGCTCCCAAGCCCTCAACCGCAAGGTTGAAAATGCCGCCCCACATCACCGAAGTGCAAAGTCCGACCAGAACAAAAAGCAGTGCATTAATTGGCACTACCTGCATGGCAAAGGTAAAATTGGAAAAGACCGGCATCGAAACCGGAATATTTACAGGCAGCAACATTGCCGCTCCTACCAGCAGGATGGCAACAGAGGCAACCACAGTCAAAAGGTTTCTGCTGCTGACTTTCACGGCGATTCCTGCGCCGGCAAGACGTCCGACCAGCATCAAAAACCAGTATGTCGCAGCAACTGTTCCCGCGGCAGACGGATTGAGCGCACCCTCTTTAAGATTTTCCAGAAAGAATTTCATTGTTCCCGGAATCCCTACCTCGATACCGACATAGACAAAAATACCTACTGCGCCGAGTACAAAATGACGAAATTTCCATGGTGATTTTGCCACCGTGCCGTCATTTTCAACCTCAGGTTCGGGGATATTAACCATAGCCAAAACAATACCCACAACGGCGAAAATAGCCATTGAAATATAAAGCACAAGATTAATATCCGAGAAAACTGTTACGGGTGCACCTGTTTCCAGACTCATTTTCTCGGTAACGACAGTCCCTATCAAAGCGCCAACAAAGACAGGGGCAATCGTGCCGAGCAGCGAATTGAACGAACCGCCGATTTGCAGCAGCATGCCGCCTTTTTTACCGCCACCACCAATGGTGTTCAACATCGGATTGACAACGGTATTAAGCATACACATTGAAAAACCCGCCACGAAAGCGCCGGTCAGATAAACCACAAATCCGAAATTGCCCGTAAGCAATCCGGAAAGAAATTGAACACCTACGCCGCAAAAACCAACAATGATAGCAGTGAGCGCCGTTCTTTTGTAGCCAATTTTTTGCAGGAGCAGTCCCGCGGGGATGCCCATGACAAGATAAGCTAAAAAGTTCATGAGATTGCCCAACATTCCTATGGCGTTTGAGCTTTCGTATTTGCTCATCCAGATAGTACCTGCGGGCGCAGCGATGTTTGTTACAAATCCAATCATTCCGAAGAGAAGAATCATCATAATGATTGGCAACACATAAAATTTCTGATGTTTCATAAAGCTAAAAGTAATTAAGTTAGTAATGATATTGAGATTATAAATTATTTTGAATAAAGTCGATAAATCGTGTGAACAGATGTCTTCTCGTTGATGCGCCGAGAATGCTGTGATTCTTATTGGTGTAAAGCTGCATTTCAAACTGTTTGCCTGCTTCTACAAGTTTTTCGGCATAAAGCCATGTATTTTGAATATGAACGTTATCATCTGCCGTGCCGTGTACGATAAGCAAATTTCCCTGCAGTGCATCGGCTTTTTCGAGCAGGTTGGCATAATCGTAGCCATTTATATTCTCCTGCGGGCGACTCATAAACCGTTCCGTGTAGGCAGTATTGTAGAGCGTCCAGTCGGTTACGGGAGCAACGGCAATGCCTGCCTTAAAAATACCTTCTCCGTGTGTCATACACATCAGCGTCATAAAACCGCCATAGCTCCATCCCCAGATGCCGATACGGGTTGCGTCAATGTAGGGCAGCGCGGCAAAGTAACGTGCTGACGCTACCAAGTCCGTCGTTTCCGGCAGTCCGAGATTTCGGTAGGTGCACGTGCGAAACGCCTGACCACGTGCTCCCGTCCCACGCGGGTCAACGCATGCCACCACATAGCCCAACTCCGCCAGATGATATTCCCAGTCAATACGCCAACGGTCAGTTACCTCCTGCGAATTTGGTCCGCTGTACTGTATCATCAGGAGAGGATATTTGCGTTGCGCCTCCATAGCGGCAGGCTTCACCATCCACGCATTGAGGATAATACCGTCGGCGGTTGTGAGTTGAAAAAACTCTTTCTTTGGCAACCTCAGCGCCTCTACCCTTGATTTCAGTTCGGCATTGGCGCTGATGGTGCGCAGAACTTTACCGTTACCGTTGACAATGGCTGTGATGTTTGGCGTGTTGGTGTTGTTAAATGTATGAATGGCATAGCCGAATCCCTTGGCGAACATTGCCTGATGCGTACCGGAACGGGTATCTAAACAGACCGGTTTACCTTTGCCGTCAGCGCGGAAGACATGCCGTTCAAGCGGACTTTGCATAGCTGCCTGAAAGCAGGCGGTCTTGCTTTTTTCATCATACCCGTAGAAGTCGGTTACGTCCCATTCGCCTTTGGTAATCTGTGTTTTTACTCTCCCAAGCGGGTCGAAAAGATAGAGATGTCGCCAACCATCGCGTTCACTCAGGGTAACGAAACTGTTATCGGAGTTGAAATGGATATTGGATACGTTTTGATAGTCGTAATAAACAGTTCCTTTTTCGCTGAACAGACGGGTTGTTACTCCCGAACGCGGGTCAATGGAAAGCAAATTCATCTCTGTCTGGTTACGATTGAGTTTCACCACAGCCAGTGCATCATTTCGGGCGGTAAATTTCATGACGGGAAAATAGACGTCTTCGGCATCTCCGGCTATCTGTTTGGTAGTGCGGTTGTCCACGTCGTACACGTGGATGGAGACCTTTGAGTTATTTGTGCCTGCCTTGGCATATTTGTAGGTATAAAGCGCAGGGCAGGCGTCGTTGATTAGCTGAAAAGAAAAATCACTGACCTCACTTTCGTCGAATTTAATATATGCCACCAGTTTACTGTCGGGACTGAAATCAAAGTAGCGCGTTTGCACAAATTCCTCCTCGTAAACCCAGTCTGGAGTACCGTTAATGATTCTATTTTTTTCGCCATCTTTGGTAATGGCTATTTCCGTCCCGAAGTCAAGTTTCTTGAGAAAGAGGTTATTATTGCGGGCAAACGCCACGATACGCCCGTTTGGAGAAAATTTTGCCATTTGCTGGGCACCGTTCTCACTGAGCGGTTCGAGCGTGTTACGGGGTATGTTGTAGATGTAATATTGAGCAGTGAACGTGCGGCGGTAGATTGGCGTTGGTGTGGTATAAACCAGAATTTTCTGTTCGGAAGCATCAAACTCGAAGCCTGCAATAGATTTGACAGGGCATTTGTCAATGGTATTAATATCGAAAATAATTTCTTCTTTTCCAGAGGCATACATATAAGCCGTGATGGTCTGCCCGACACTGTCAAGCATTGCATAACGCAATCCGTCATTAAAATGATAAACCTCTTTGACTGTTTTGGGCTTGAAGTCGCCGTTGGTCAAAGAGGTCAGGAAGTCGCCGGTACGGGCAAAAACAGTCATACTCATCAGACAGAAAAGCATGCCTGCGCAGACGGAACAGCGGGTATTTGGAGTCATATTTTTCACAGGAAACAAATTTATTTATAAAAACGCTTGCAAAGGTAACGTTTTTTTTAGTGATTAGTTGTTAGTTATTAGAGTTTAGTTATTAAGTGAATAACGAATAGTGAAAAATGAATAAGAACGCCGTCAGACGTTGCCCAAATGTCGGCTCGCATTTCTTGGTTCTTGGCTCTTTTTTCGCGTCTCAAAAAAAAGAATTAGCAAAAAAATAAAACAATGTTGTACATATTGATTTTATGATTATCTTTGCCGCGTAAAAAAATAACAACAGCATTTATCAACCTCAAAAAAAATGTGAGCCTATTGCAAATAATTACTTTGATATTTTTAATACATACAAGGTAATGAAACACGTACAGACATTAACCAATGAACAGTTGGTTGCAGATTTTGCAGCGGGTTGCAATGAAGCATTCAAAGAGTTACTGCTTCGCCACAAGGATAAGTTGTATGGCTATATTTTTAGCGTTACACACAATCGAGAACTCACCGAAGACATCTTTCAGGAGACTTTTATTAAGGCGATTATGGTGATTAAACAGGGTCGTTACGTCGAAACGGGACGCTTTTTCTCATGGCTGGCACGCATTGCTCACAATCTGGTCATTGACGTTTACCGAAAGGATGTCAATGAGAATACGGTGTCTAACGACGAATACGAATATGACCTTCTCAACAATGCCAAACTCTACGACCAAAGCGCTCAGGATGCGATTGTTTATGAGGAAACATTGAGCGATTTGACACGGTTGCTGGATTTCCTGCCTGCCACTCAGCGTACGATTGTGGTTATGCGCTTCTATCAGAATCTTAGTTTTAAAGAGATTGCAAGAATACAGAATATCAGCATCAATACCGCACTGGGACGTATGCGATATGCCGTTATAAACCTGCGCAAGTTAGCTGTTGAGAAAAATCTGATGCGCGATCTGGAAGAAATTGTATAACATCCGTTCTTAATAGAATTTTTTGTGTCATGTTTGCAATAAAAAGGCGCTGATTCCGTTTGTATGATTATTACATACAAATTTAGCGCCTATGAAGCAAAACACTACACCTATTCAGCCAAGCGAAAAATTTTCTGCAAAATTGCAGCCCAGAAACTCAACTTTGAGAACAATTCTGACATTCGCAGCAGCGTATCACGTGCAATACTTGCCTGACGGCAGCATGGTACACTCATTACTTAATTAATTCAAGCCGGAGACAAAAAACGGCAATTGTTTGAAAATAATTCCTCCCGAACATTGAATGTTGGGAGGAATTTTGCTTTTGCGTGGGACAAAAAATAGAGAGTATGGGAAAAATGTTATACCTTTGTTGTTCAAAATCATCGACGTTTTTATAAGTTTATTATGAAGAAAATACTGCTAACTTTTTTATTTATTACCGCCTTTTCAAGCATTTATGCGGCGTATTACACGAATTATCCCCTGACTTTTACACAGCCTGACGGCAGCGTCGTACACTGTTTTGTTACGGGAGACGAGTACAGCAGACGTGTCTATGATGCACAAAATTACACGCTGGTTATTGACCCTGAGACAGGTTATCTGGCATACGCCACACTGGAAGACGATAAACTGGTATCTTCCGGACACCTTTGGGGAGTGGCAGATCCGGTTTTGGAGAGCATTGTACCCGGTGTGGATATTTCAGTCGCTCAAAAAAAACAGAAACGTGCCGGTTTTCTGAATCTGGAACCGAAAACAAAGGATAAACGCCATATCAAATTGAAAGCCATATCCCAAACAAATGGCGTGGCGCAGTTGAATAACATCGTGATTTATGTGCGTTTCGCCGATGAATCGGAATTTTCCTCCGCCACCATCACATCGCATGAGACAATGCTGAACGATTCGTCGTCTGCCAATGCCATATCCATGTATAACTATTTTAAAACAGTCTCTTACAATCAGACACACATTGTAAGTACGTGCTATCCAAAGGTCAATGAACAAGTAATCTCTTATCAGGATAGCCATCCGCGTTCCTACTATAAACCCTACTCTGCAAACAATACAAATGGCTATCAGGAAAGCCAACTTACAGACAGAGAACATACGCTTTTACGAGACGCCGTCAATTATGTAGCGAGCCAGATTCCCGTTAACCTGAATATTGACGCAGATGCCGATGGTTATGTGGATAATATCTGTTTTATTATAAAAGGCGATGTTGACGGCTGGTCTGATTTGCTCTGGCCCCACAAATGGGCGTTATATACCCATAATGTGAGCATACACGGGAAGCAGGTATGGACATACAATTTTCAGCTTGAAAGCTCACTGAATAACAACGGAGCGAGCGTACTGTCGCATGAGATGTTCCATTCTCTGGGCGCTCCGGATTTATATCATTATAGTGCAAATTCCACAATCGACCCTGTCGGATCGTGGGATTTAATGTGTTCAAATACCGTTATTCCCCAGTCAACTACAGCCTATATGAAATTAAAATATGGAAAATGGATAGATGATATTCCAACCATTACCACCGCTGGAAGCTATACCCTGAACGATATTTGGAGCGCCACCAACAACTGTTATAAAATCGTATCGCCATCATCTACGATTGGCGAATATTTTGTTCTGGAATATCGTAACAAAAGTAAACTCTTCGACCAGTACATTCCAAACAGTGGTCTGGTTATCTATCGTATAAACCCTAATGTGAATGGAAATGCCGACGGTCCGCCTGATGAATTATATATTTATCGACCAAACGGCACAAATACTGTGAACGGCAATGTTTCCACCGGCTATTTTAGCAGCCAGGCGGGACGCACATCATTCAGCGATGCAACCAATCCTGCCGCATTTCTGACAAACAATGCTAATGGTCTGGATGGTATATCCATAACCAGCATTGGCGCTTCGGGAGGAAATACCATCTCTTTCACCGTCAACTTCCCAAATTCCGCCGCTCCCATCGCCCTGCCGGCAACCAATCTTGGAAGAACCTCTTTTCAGGCAAACTGGACAGCCTCCTCAGGCGCCACCAACTACCGCCTGAACCTTTTTTATTATACGCCCGATTCATCAAGAGTATATGTGTTGCGCAATAGCTCAACCGGCAATAATACCGATTATACCGTTAATGGTCTTGACCGAAATCTGGCAACGGACTGGCATTACTATGTGAAAGCAGAGAGTGGCGGCATCGTCTCGCAGGATTCGTCGAATATTATTATGGTGGAGTTGCCGGAGTTTGACCAGATAGTCTGCGAGAACAGAAGTAATATTGCCGAAACTGAAACGCTTACACGTTTTCTTATCAATGGCACAGAGAACGCTTTTGGACATAACTCCCTTGTGCGAGATAAATATGCCGAATATTATAACATCGGCAGCAGCAGCAACGAAAAGGTGATGAAAGGCGTGCAGATGACATTTGGAATTGATTCAACAAACATCACCGACGGTAACGGCGATTCCCAGCTGGCAATAAAAATCTGGACGGTTGCCAACGGTTTGCCCGAAGCGGAATATTATTCGGAAACATTCGATTTTAAACAAATCAAAAAGAATGGTGGTGTTGCCAACTTTGCATCGGAGGTCATTTTGCCTGATAAATTTTTTATCGGAGTGCAAATCTATTTTACGTCACCAAGATATGACTTCTACCTTTACAGCAGTCCAAGCAGGGGAACAAATGGCAACAATACTGCCTATGTGTATGTTACCAATCAATGGTATCCTATCTTGGAGCGACATAGCGTTGCCATCTCATTCGCTATCAGTCCTGTGATTTGCGATATGCTACCCATTGCTGCGATGAAGACAGACACACTTGAACGTACCTGTGAGCGGTTAGGCATACAGTTTACCGCGCAGGCAAAAGGTAATGTTCATTCGTGGTTATGGAATTTTGGAGACGGTGAAACCTCAGCGCTTCAAAAGCCGACCCATACCTATCTTCAGGCAGGCACACATCAGGCACAGTTGACTGTCAAAAACAATTTTGGCACAGCCACTCTGTGGTCGGAACAGTTTACTGTTTATCCACCGTTGGAAGTTACCGCTTCACAGGTGAATGATGATGAGATTCATTTGTATATATCGGGCGGCAATGGCAACTACACCATTGTCTGGGAAGATGCGCCGACACTTAATACGGCAATCCGTACAGGTTTGTCTTCGGGCACATACAGGGCAACGGTAACAGATTCGGAGGGATGCTCCACACAGATTAAAGAGACGCTTGTTACCGTGCAATCGACATCACATGCTGCAAATTACAAACTCTATCCCAATCCCGCCAAAGGGGAATTTACTATCGAAACGGAGAAGGCATGGCATGTACGCATCTTCTCTCTGACAGGAATTTTAATGTACGAACAACCGATTGTCGGCACGGCAACCCTTCCGATTTCCACGCTGAAGGCGGGCGCCTACGTGGTAAAGATGGTTGATGATACGGGCAATGCCGACAATCAGATTTTGATTGTTGAGTAGTCTGTTTGACGGTCAGGAATAATTAGTCAATCCTTACCAACCCTTCATTTTCATTGTTGATGGGTTCAATTTTTGGGAGAAGAGCAAGGTAAAAATGAGGCAAAGAAAATCTCCTTTGAGTTTTTC
>JAISXJ010000105.1 GCA_031270565.1 Prevotellaceae bacterium | reverse complement strand
TGTTTTATAACACAGAGTTACACGGAAAACTCACAGAGAGACACAGAGAAATAAAACAAAACAACGATTTTTATTTGATTCACAATTTAAATATTACTGTTATGAAAACTAATCAATTTATTTTCGCTGCTTTTACAGCAGCATTTCTAAGCGTCGCCAATTATGCTGCGGCGCAGGTAACGATTGGCGGCAGCGACCTGCCAAAAGCCGGTACAATTCTGGATTTGAACAGCACAACCAAAGGCGGGTTGGCGCTGTCAAATGTGAGTCTCACCGACCTGAACACCATTCCCGTCGGTTTCCCCGGCATCAACAGTCCCACCGATGTAACTCCCGAGGTAAAGGCAAAACTCACTGGAGCTATCGTTTACAACATTAATTCTGACATTTGTCTGGGCGTCTATGTCTGGGATGGAAACCTGTGGCGTAAGCTTGATAAGGATTATCAGGTCAAAGCTGCCGGTAGCGGTGAACTGCAAATTCCGTCAATGATTGAAATTGAAAATGAAAACGTTATTCTGGCGGACGAAGATGTTACGTTAAAGTTTACTGCGCCCGAAGGTGTACAGTTTTACAACTGGTATAAGAACGATACTTATCTTGCAACAACCATAACGCCGGAATATACATCGAATTTTCCGGTAGGCAGCCACACGATAAAAGTTGAGCTTGACAACTGTCGCTCGCTTTCGGAGAGCGGGATTACATTCAAGGCAAGTAAGGTTTATCCAGCATCCCTGCCGGTTGCTACCGGCGGCTTGATTTACATTCTTAGCGCTGACGCTTTCCCGTATGCGAAAACCGACGAATATGAACAGGATGGTCTGGTGGCGCATTATGACGGTATCAACAATACCGGAGAAGGAGACGAGTTACATGATTCCTCTGCCACCACATGGAAAGATTTATCCGGCAATGGCAATCATTTGACAAACAATAATAATGCAGGCGCTTTTGATGCAACAGGTTATATTTTTGTGAATGCAAATAATTATTGGAGAAAAACCAGCCCTGTTGGTATACCGACTGGAAACAACAGCTTTACCGTTGAAATGCGATATAACTTTGCAGGAACTTTCGCGACAGGAACAGTTTGTTCTGTTTCTTGGGGAGTGATGGGAAATAGTACGGCAAGCTGTACCGGATTTAGAGGAACAAACACATTAGCACATGCGTTTTGGAATAACGATATTAATATTACTTTTCCCAATGCACAGACTGCTGATAATACGCTGACAGTTACCTATGAAGCCGGAACAGGTACCACTTATCAACAAACTGCAAGAACAGCGTACGGAAATGCAACGCAATTATCTTATGCCTCTATGGGGGGCTCTCATCAATGGAAGGATCCTAACATATCTTCCGGATATCCGTTAATTGTTGGTGGCGCTCCTAACGGGATCGGGGGACATAATAATGCCAACCTGCGTATACAGTCGGTGCGTATTTATAACAGGGTTTTAGAAAAGGAGGAGATTGACGCCAATTTTGCTCTGGATGAGATGCGTTACATTGCAAATCCTACTGTTACGGTAGCCGGACAGCCGTGTACGAATGTAGCTGTTCTGTCGCGACGAGTTCTGACCTGCTTGGCTCCGGCTATAAGTCCTGCCGGACCGGTAGAGATTATTGTAACGGGGGCGGATAATGAAATCATACTGACACTGAATCAGGGTGAATTAGAATATCAATAACTGAATGTGTATTCAGACAAAAAAGAAAAGCCCTCAGCAGTGGGGGCTTTTTGTTTTAGTTGTCAGTTTTCAGAACTAAGAATTGTATTCGGGGCTGTGCAGGCGGGCATCCCCTGAAAATAAATGTGCGTCTTCGTCCCGTCAGGACGGAATATGAATTGCCATCATCATGCAACCTGCGGACAGAAACATCTCTTATACACTACCTGAATTGGAAAGGAAAAATAACCTCAGATTATTCTCTGTTTTGTTCGGTCTCTTTTTTATCCGACACGTGAAACAGATAGCGCACACTGAGCGCAAAGGAACTGAATCCGGGATAAAAGCCGGAAGATTTTCCGGTTTTAGCGGTGTAATAGTCGCCAAAACCTATCCCCGCCGCAGGACGATAGTCCACAGAAAGTTGCAGCGGAAACCAGAATTGATATTCCACACCGATACACACCGCCCCTGCCACAAACGCACGAGGCTGCAAATCGTTGCGGTAGGAAATACCATTCTCAGAGACAACCCTTCCTACTGCCGTTTCGCCCCATCCGCCGATGATGCCCGTACCTGCATACCAGTTGAACGCACCCTTATTTTGCCACGTGGTAATAGGAAAGACCCAGTTATAAACCAAAGCTGCCTCAATGTTGGAGTGGAAACTCGCGCCAACTTCTAAAGCAGCCATACTTTTTTCAGTAACGGCATGTTGATAAGATACCTCAAAATAGTTCCCTAAACGTCCTCCAATAGCTCTTGGTTGCGCTTCCGACCATTGTACAAAAACGTTGAAAATAAATAATATGACAGCAATCTTTTTCATAATATACAGTGTTTTTTTCGGGACAAAGGTAATTATTTTTTTGTACACCACTTCAAAAGACATACAATAGCTTTGCACATTGGTTTACTGCTGTTTATCACAAAACGATTCTCACACCCGCTCTTGCGCCCAGAAAGATCTTGTTTTGCGCGTCAAATTTATGCTCGACAATTTGAAAAAACGGCACGTTGGACATTTCACCGTCCTTTGTGTAAAGATGACTTGCAGAAATTCCGGCTATGAAATTCAACCGTTTGTAGCTGTAACCAAAAGCGGGGACAAAACTCGTGAACGTTTGCTGTGTGTGCGACCGATCAAAATTCGCGGTATTCATTACCGTAATTTCGGGGTTAAAGAAAAACGATTTTTTGAGCGGGATAATCGAACCAATGCCCAGCCCAAAGAATATTTTCTGTTCTGTGTCGAAGTTACAGGCAACATTGAACGAGGTATAAAGTTTTTCAACGCCCAGCTTAAAGGACAGATTGACAGGCGCAATTTCCGAAACACCCGCTTCCAAAGCACGATAGCCACCCTTGCGGACAATGGAAATAAATCCCAGTGGAACGCCCGAAATGGAATCGGCATAGTTAACAAAACCCAACTGAAAGCCCTTTAATTTGCCCGTATTGGTGTTGATAAAACCGATTTGCGTACCGGACAGATTCCCCACATGAGTATTAACAAAGCCTATCTGTGCAATTTTGTCGCCCGAACAGCTGTTGATAAAGCCTATTTGTGCGCCACTATTCAGTCGTCCGGCAGTATTGATGAAGCCTATCTGTGCGCCATCATTCAGTCGTCCGGCGGTGTTGATAAAGCTAATTTGTGCGCCGTTCAGTTGTCCGGTGGTATTGATAAAACCAATTTGTGCGCCGCGCAGTTGCCGTGCAGTATTGATAAAGCTAATTTGTGCGCCGCGCAAACTGTCTGCATAATTGACAAAACCGACATAAGCTGTTGAATGTTTGCCTCTTGCCACGTTTACAAAACCTATACCGGGGAAATCAAAGTCATCCGGCAACACATTGACAAACACGCTGTAAAGTACAAAACTTTTTTTACTGCTGTTTTCAGTACTGTTTTGCGCCGTAGAAAATGAAGCGCCGCTTAAAAATGCTGCCACAAAAGCAGCGAAAAGAAAATGATTTGTTCTCATAAAAACACGATTTTAATTAATTGATAGATTATAGTTGAAAAATAAAAAGTCAATTGCAATAGAGCGCCTTTGTGTTCCTTGCGTCTTTGCGGTAAAAATAATTAACCGCAAGGCACGCAAGACTTGTCCCGCCAAAGCGGGAGGCTTTTCGCAATGGGCGCAACAAAACACAACGACAATCCTCCCGACCATTCCGGATGTTTGCCGTTACAGTTGTGTATGGCAAGAAAACACAAAGAAACTTCGTGCTGTTAAGCATAAACAAAAAAATATTTAACAATTGATAATCCCTTGAATACAAGGAGTTAAGCTGAATGCGGGGGGGGGCTTTTGTAACGAGCTTACTTTTAGCCGGATAAACCGTCTAAATTGAAAAACCGGTATGGATAGAATCCCTGAAACAAGCATAATTATTTATTTTTTGATGTGAATATCGGCGGCAAAGATAATACTTTTTTTAGTGAATAACGAATAGTGAATAATTTTTTTGGGGGCTTTTATTTCTCTGTGTCTCTCTGTGTGTTCTCTGTATAACTCCGTGCAATAAGAAAACTTGGCTACGCTCGCTGCTGAATTTCACAGAGAAGCACAGGACTTGTCCCGCCAAAGCGGGAGGTTTCACAGAGTTACACAGAGATTTGTCCCTGCGAGACACTATTCACTATTCACTTTTCACTATTCACTTTTTTGCAGCCGACTTAGAAATTGAAACTCAATCCGCACGTAAACGTAAGATTATTTCCCTGATAGAATTTCGGAGAAAAGGCATCAAGGTACTCCTGTGCCGTCAGTCGGTGTTCTCCGTCAATGCCCTGATATGCCGTCAAGTCATATCCCTTTGCATTGTTCCAAGCCACATCTATTACGGCATATACATTATTAAAAACCTCATAGAGAACGTTGAGCGTCGCAATTTGGTTACGCCATGTTTTTTCATTAAAAGGTTTCTGACTGATAATATTAAGAATATTACTGCGAAGATAATCGTAGGTGTTGTATTTGGTGGCATCAGTGTAGGCGAGATTGATATTCAACGACCGTATGGGTTTATAGTTAATCGCCAGATAGATTTCCTGCGCATTGTCGCCCAGATAATGCCCCATACCGTAACTGTTTGACGACCATTCGAGCACCGGAATGGAATGAGCATAGTTAATGATATTCGAGCGGGTAAATTCTGCCGTCAGAGAGAGATTTTTTAACGGGAAATTCGACAGGTTGAAGCCCACTTTGTAAGAAATCGGATTGTTCTGTTTATTTGACGGTTTGAAGCGGGAAAACTGTATTTCATCAATATAAATCGACGTGTAGAGGTGCAGGTGTTTGATATTGCGCGAACTGAAATTGAAAAAGACCTGCGAATTTTGGTTTTCAATGCCCAACCCTTTAGTCATTGTGTGGTCTATTGATTTAAAAAAGGCGATGGGGATAAAATAGGCCGCCTGTACATTGTCTTCTGCGTAGATAACAGCATTGCCGAGTGAGAGATTAAGTTTGGCTACCGGAGTAAAGGTGAACATGTTAGCAGCGATAAACTTATTCTTTTGTCTGTATTTGTGTTGTACCGTACCGTCGGGAAGTTCCTCTGAATAGTAGCGAGCGCTGTCAAGAATATTGCTCACCAGCCAGCCGTGAATGTAATTCAGTTCAAACCACCGTACCGGTTTCAGATTCAGCGTCAGCATAGCAAACGACGGGGCGCGTCCGGAGAGGATGTTGGAGCCGTTATTGTTATCGCCCCAGACGATATTATCCTTTTGCAAACCAACACTGCCCCACCACGTATAGGCTTTGATACCGCCGCGCGAATCGCTGTAATCGCCGCCATAGTTTGCCTCCTTATACTGATGTCCCTGTAACGTATTCAGAAAGCCGGGTTGCGTGATTTTTGCGCCGGCAATGCGCTCTCCAAGTGTTGGAAACTGCGATTCTTTCAACCTGTTACCGTTGAGAGAAATGTCGCGAATACTTCCCCATATCGAAACATGGTTTACGATGTCCGCTTGAACTTCCGCCCCGTACCACCGTTTTGAAATCATTCCTTTCTTGTTTGTCAGCAGGTGCATGCCCAGAATAGGGGTGATGCGTGCCTTGAAATGGTTGTTACGGTAGTGAAATGCCGGTTGCAGCAGGGCAAGGGAAGCGGTTTGCCGGTTTGTCCAGTTGAGCAGCGCCTGCGGCAGGGTGTCATTTTCGAGAGCATAATCGTTGAGAAAGAATGTCAAATCGCTTTTTTGCCGCCGATTAAGCAGCGCCGTTTTTGTAGCTGCTTCCCGCAATTTCCCCGCAATAAAGGCTCTGCTGTACGGTTTTACCACCGAGTTGATCTCAATGATGCCGTCATTGGCAAGTTCATCAATAAAACCGTAGATGCGTGTATAAGAAATATGTTGCGGAATTTCTTGCGCCACTGTTGCAGTCATTCCCAGAAAGAAAGAGAGCACGAGTATATATTTTTTCATACGTAGTTATCTGTTTTCAGGTAAATAATTCTTTTGTACTTACACCGTATCCATAAATGAGCGTTGCACCTTGTTGAATATTACAAGTCCAATGCCAAGCAGCACCAGCATAAATACAAAACTGTAGGTTAAATGTCCCCAGTCGAACGTTCCAACCCCCATTGTGCTGTATTTAAACGCCTCCAGAATAGAGGTCATCGGATTCAACGCCATAATTTGCTGCCTTTCGGGCGACATGGTACTCAATGGATAGATAATAGGGGTGGCATACATCCAGAGTTGTACAACGAAGCTGAAGAGAATGGTTAAATCGCGATATTTTGTTGTCAGAGATGAGATGATCATTCCGAATCCGAGCGCCAAGCCTGCCATCATCACTATTAACAGGGGGAAAATCAGAATGTAGATATTTGGCGCTACCTGCACGCCAATGATGACATAATAGATATAGACCATTATAAAAAGTAGCAACTGAATCCCCATTCTGACCAGATTGGAAGTTACTTTAGCTAACGGGACTATTAAACGTGGGAAATAAACTTTGCCGAACATACCTTGATAGTCTGTAAATGTGGAGGATGTTTTATTGAGACATTCGGAAAAGTATTGCCAACAGACAATACCCGCCAAATAAAACATCGGCTGAGGCAAACCGTCAGTGCTGATTTTGGCGATGCCACCAAAAATGACCATATACATAATGGTTGTCAGAGAGGGTTGAACAAAAAACCACAGCGGACCAAGTATTGTCTGTTTATATTGTGTAACAATGTTCTGTTTGACAAAAAGCGAGAACAAATCGCGATAACGCCACAGCTCGCCAAAATTTATTGCAAAGAGTTTATTTTTCGGTTTAATTTCTATTATATGTTCCATAACAAATAATTGTTTTATCTATCTATCTATCTATTATTTCCTTATTATAATGCCTTCTTCATCGGTAATATAGCCAATCACCGACGCCATTTCGCCGTGTTTCGAGAGAATGTCTATCACTTTCCGAGCTTGCGACGTTTCTGTAACAAGCGCCATCCCTATGCCCATATTAAAGATATTGAACATTTCCCGGTGCGCTATCCTGCCCCGTTTTTCCAGAAAACGGAACACGGGCAGTATCTCCCACGAACCTTCCTCAATGGCAATTCCTTGCCCTGCTTTGAGAATACGCGGCAGATTTTCATCGAAGCCGCCACCGGTGATGTGGCTGATTCCGTGTATATCACATTGACGAATAACGTCAAGCGCCGGCTTGACGTAGATTTTGGTGGGTGTGAGCAGTGTTTCTCCCAAAGTTTGCTGTTCGGAGAGTTCCGGATAGATTGTGTGCCATTCCAGCAGATTGTCAGCCACAATTTTTCGGACAAGACTGAATCCGTTGGAGTGAACGCCGCTTGACGCAATGCCAATCAACGCATCGCCAACGGCAACTTTACTGCCGTCGATTAGTTGCGATTTTTCCACAACGCCGCAGGTGAAACCTGCAATATCGTACTCGTCATCTGTGTACATGCCCGGCATCTCAGCCGTTTCGCCGCCAATAAGTGCGCAACCTGCCTGACGACAACCCTCTGCCACACCTGCCACAATTTGTTCTATCTTTTCAGGATTGTTGCGCCCAACGGCGATATAATCAAGAAAAAAGAGCGGCTCGGCGCCTTGAGCCAGCACATCGTTGACGCACATTGCCACCACATCAATACCAATGGTGTTGTGTCGATTGGTTGCGAATGCCAGTTTGAGCTTTGTACCCACACCGTCCGTACCGCTGACCAGCACCGGTTCCTTGACATGCAACGCCGACAAGTCGAACATGCCACCAAAAGCCCCTATGTTTCCCATCATACCGGGACGGGCAGTGGAAGCAACATGCTTTTTAATGCGCCTCACAACTTCGTATCCCTTTTCAAGGTTCACGCCGGCTTTTTCATAACTCTCTGCCATAGAATCGTTGTCTGTTTGGGAGTAAATAATGCCTGATAATACACAGGCGCTACCTGTAATCAGGTTAATAATTGAGTTTGCAAAATTAGATGAAAATTACGAGATCTCCAACAGCTTGTAAATAGAAAATGCGTTTCGGAAAATGTCATAAATTATCATAAAACAAAAAAGCAGGACAAGCCTGCTTTTTTTTCGATACACGGGATGTATGCTTATTTCAGTATGTTCTGGAAAGTGGCATCCTGAGCATATCCTAAAAATTCGGCATCCTTGCTAGCCTTTATCTTGTAAGCGGCGTCAAGTTTGATTGCTTTGCTCAAATTGTCTGTCAACAGAGTAACATCGTTGGTGCGTGCGCCGGTGATAGCCAACAGATAAGCTGTTTTGCCATTCGGAATTTCGATGCCTTCCAACACTTTACGTGCGCCACTGTAGTCCTTGTTAAGGATTTTTGCCAGTGCGGCATTATTGCTCTTTGCTGTGCCAAAATCCTGTACGGCTTTTGCATAATCGCCTTTTATAATGGACAGTACGCCATTCGCAAAGTTGAGCTTGTCGCCGATGCCTCCGGCATTGCCAAGATATATTTCGGCATTTTCAAGATCGCCGTTGTAAAGAGCGATAACAGCCTTGTTGAAATTGGCAGCTACTTCTTTGTCGTTGATGTTTAACGCTTTTGTAAATTGACGATCGGCATCAACAAAATTCCCCTGCGAAAAATAGGCAACGCCCAGATTATTGAACCCACGAATGTCATTAGGATAGGAGGTTGTTACCTTTTTGTAGATGTCCTCTCTGTACGCCCAGTCTTCCGACAGGGTAGCAGCATAAAGCAACTCTTCTACGGTGAGATCTTCGGGAGCATCTGCAGCCAGTTGTGCAATTTCTTCATCCGATTTTCCGATGACTTCCACTGCAAGCAACAGTTTTGAGCGGCGCAACTGAGGCAGAATGGTTTCGGCAATCTCTTTGTAAGCCGTTGAAAGATTTTTGATTTCAGCCTCCCGCTTTTCGGGATCTTCGTACATTGACAGAACGCGCAAAATCACGGCTTTATCCTGAATGTCTGACTCTTCCATCAACGCCTTAAACCCTTCCCAGTCCTGAGCAGTGAATTTGCCGTCGATTTTTACACTTGCTTTGATCTTCTTTAATTCGTTGTTGATGTACTTGTTAGTCTCTTTTTCGCGACCGGCAGCCAACTTTTCATTTAACTCCACACCGCCGTCGGGAGAAGCGTATGACGAAATTTCCAGACCTTTGATATTCAGTCTTTCCGTAGTCTGTGCATCATTGATGCGTTTGGTTAAGTCAATGACACTCTGTGTTTTCAACTCTGACGAACGAATAATAGACTGCTGAATCAAAAACTTGATTTCTGCCTCTTGACGTTCCTCAATAACGCGCTGAAACTTGTCGGGCAAAAGTTGCGTACCCACCTCGCCATGTTCGTAGGATACCAGCAGCGGGGTAATAATGATTCCGTCAGCTGCTTTTACAGGTTCAAATGTGTACTCTTTTTTCTTTACGGCTGCGTGTGCCTCAAACCACAGTTCCGATACTTCAAAATCGTCTGAATAGACAAATTCAGCGCTTTGAGTGTACTTGCCTCCTGTCTTGTAGGCAATTGTCGGATGATTGCCTTTCACTTTTTCACCCTGATACACTTTCGGGGTTCCTCGCAATTCTTTCCCTGTTGTCTTCGAGCGCAGAATGGGCGTAACGGTCAGCGTCATGTTTTTGTTAAAATACTTGGCTGGAAAATCTCCCTCAACCGTCACCTTAACATTCCCTCCGTGCATTTCCAACGTGCTTGGGATTACTTTTAAATCTTTCAAAAACTCCTTTGGCACTTTACAAGCGCCCAACGTTAGAGCGATTATCACTAACGTCAAAAACACATTTTGTTTTTTCATACTATCAAAAAATTTTTAATGAATAAATGGTTTGTTCAAAACGAAAAATAAATAACTCCGTCATACAAGTCTAACATCAATTTTAGACCTCGCAAATGTACGCATTTTTTATAGAATACAAAAGCAATGTAAAAAGGGTGGTTAACCGAAAAATTTTTAGCAGATTTTTTTACAATTAAAAGCAAAAAGCCCCCACTGCTGGAGGCTTTTTGTTTGTTTTGGCGGTCGCTTTTATTCTGAAAGGCAACGCACACTGAAGCCGTAAGACCGATTGCTGCCGTTCGTGTCCTGGTCACCGCTGGTGAAGCCCAGGTAGTAACCGTCAGTACCGTCAGCAGTAGAGCTCCAGTAGTAGCCGTGGTAGCCACGGGCGAACAACGAGCCATTGCTGGAGTACCGGTAGCCGACAGCGGGCAAAACGAGCGCATCGCCGATTTTAAGGCCGGTAGAGTAGTTAGTGGCACTATTTGTCCATCCGCTTTGAGTACCGGCAACCCAGCTGCTACCGCCGTCATTGGTACGATAAAGCGTATTACTGCTCAATACGTTATCCCAGTCAGTTTTGCTTGGAACCTTCCATCCGGGAGG
>JAISXJ010000078.1 GCA_031270565.1 Prevotellaceae bacterium | reverse complement strand
AAAAATCCTGCTAACAACCGCCGCTTCAGCCTCGTTGATTTCAAGCGAGCCACTAATCCAATCGTAGCCATAAGCGGCACGGCAGCAGTTAAAATCGCCCTTTTCCATCTTTTTTTGATAGCTCCAGCGCATATTCTTTGAGTGGTTAATGGATTCCTCCTGCGCCTGCATTCCGTGTACTGTTAACATAAATTCATCGGGCATATCGGCAGTATCGAGGTTCTGTTCCTCAAAAAACACGCTTACGCCGTAGCTTTTCAGCAATCTAGTCAGACTGAGGCAGTCCTGCGTGTTTCTCGCAAATCGTGACACGGATTTACATATTATCCTGTCGATTTTGCCCTTTTTGCACTCGGAAACCAGCCGGAGTAGATCATCACGCTTGTCGGTTTTTTGGCCTGTCAAGCCCTCGTCTGCAAAAATATCGACCAGCACCCAATCAGGATGTTGGCCGATATATTCGGTGTAATATTTGATTTGCGCAGCATAACTGTGAAGCTGATCCTCAGAATTGCTGGACACCCTGCAATAGGCTGCCACCCGAATAGGATTTTGTACTCCGTGGGCTTGCATGATTTGCTGTATTTCCCTTATTTGAACCATTTTCTAGCCCTCCTTTCCACACAAGAATACCACACGAGTTCGAATTTATCCAGTGGAAAACTCCAGATTTAAAGCTTCCAACACAATTATTTTCGAGCCGTAATAATTTGCGCTGAGTGCCCTGACTTTGGCGTATTCATCAGGATTTATGAGGTTCATCTCAAGAAGCTTTTTTAGAATATTTATGCTTTGGATAAAAGCTGCATCTTTTTGTAATTGCTCGCTCATCTTAAATTCCCGCCCTCCCTAAGCTGATATCTAAGGCTTTTTCGACCTCTGAGAGCTGCTCTGCTGTCAGCGTTCCAACAAATTCACGGAGCCGCTGCTTGTCGATGGTGCGGATTTGCTCCAGCAGGACTGTTGAGTCTTTACCAAGCTCCGGAAGACTGATTTCCGCATGTGTAGGCAGTTTCTTTTTTATTTCTCTGCCCGTGACCGCCGCCACGATGACGGTTGTGCTGAATTTATTTCCGATATTATTTTGCAACACAACACATGGACGAGCCCCGCCCTGTTCGCTGCCTACAACCGGGTCAAGCTGGACGTAAAATATATCGCCTCGCATAATTTCTTTCATTTTCATCATCCTTTTTTCTGATAAGTAAAGGTCGAATTGCGGTTTTAGGTGCAATCCGACCGTAAATTTGTTTTACATTAATATCCAATTTGTCCACGACACCCCGGAAGGAAGGTTCGCTAGACCTTCGGGCATGCAGAAAACGGATTAGCATCCTTCATTGGACTCTCACCACCCCCAGGATCGCTGCGGGCCGCCCCCATTATGTGGATTGTGGCTGGACGGAAGTATCATTATGCCCGCTGTTTTTCTTCGCCTTCCAATGCTTGCCGGGCATTGGTCTGAGTCCTAAAGCCGTTTTTAACGGGTTCGCTCATGTGGCTGCCCCTTTTCGGGGCGACAGCGGCAACGTATTTGCTGCACGGTATATTCAATTGAAAAAGTACAAGCGAGAAATATTTCTACCTCTCGCTTGTATAGGGTAAGATGTCGGCGGTTTGCACACCCTAAAAATCTAATTTTCTAAAATATTTTTCAGTTTTTTCAAGATGCGCAGTTTTCTTTTGTGTACAGCATTGTGATAAACGCCTAGCTCTCCAGCGTATTGCCGCTCGGTTTTACCCTCAAAAAACAGCGCAGCTATCAGCTTTTGTTCATCATTGTTAAGCTGTTCATATGCATTGCGCAGAGCTTGTCCTGTGAACTTTGCAATGACCTTCTCTTCCGGATTATCTTCATCCGATACGAGTTCCCGAAAATTATCAAGTTCACCAACCAGTCCGCTGAACTGAATTTCGTGGCCGAAAAAACTGGCATCGTTGTTTTCGATGCCCCAGTCGGTGCGGCGATATGTATTGTAAATTTCCTCGGTCATCTCAACTTCTTCATATTCTGCGGTCGCTGGATTGTATATTCGAAGTGTGAATTTCTCCATGTTTTCACCTCCCTTCACTGAAATTCAGCAAAGGAGGTTATGGGTACTTAGCTATGTAACAGAGCCAATGACAGCGCATAACAAAGCCCTCTTTCACGCCCCAAAAGGCTGAAAAGAGGGCTTTGCCGCCAGTTTAAATTTTTATACGCTTCCCCCCTCTCCAAAAATTAACGCAATAAAAAAAGCTCACAGACAGACTTGTTAAACAAATCTAGTTTGTGAGCTTTAATTTAGTTTGATTTTAGAGAGGTTTTGCACACAGATAACAACCGCCGGGCAACCCCAACAGAGCTTATGTGATGATATACGTAGTTAGTTCCAATTGAGAATTGATGGCATCATGATTCTCACTCCTGTTTCGTGATAAAAAACACAAGGTAGTTCTTAGTGTTTATGCTTAATTATATCACAAAATAGGTTGCTTGACAATATGCAATTGTGTCGTGTTGTGGGGATTTGTTGGATATTCTTGGCGTGTTTGTAGATGTCGACGTTGCTTTGACTGTTTCTCTTTGCGAAAAAGACATTTGACACATGTGCTTATGGAATGCACGTGCGCACATCAGCTGACTATAGCCTATGTGATCCACAAACCTAGGTAGCTTGCTTTCCATTAACTCAAGGTTTTGACCTCTTCGTTGGAGCTACTGATGGATCTGATTTTCTTGTCGTACTTTTCTTCAACAAATACCGAGTTGATCTCGTGTTTAACCGCATTAATCTATACAGTTAAAATGTCTTTATTTAAAGCTGTTTTTAATCACATCATGGATTTATGCAGTTTAGCACGAGCTATTCAAATGAGACTTTTATAGGGTTATCTTGTAATACACCGTTTCAGTCATTCTACTCACATATAATGCAAGATTACTGCTGTCATCAATTTCCCATTTAAGATAAAGATAAAATGGAGCAAAATCGCTAGTGGTATTATTATGAATGAAAACATTAAAATTGTTTTGTGATTGTTCAAAGACGTTACAACGTGTGTAATATTCCATTTCTCCATTTTCACGGACATCAGTTTTTCTTAGTAACAATATACTATCAACAATAGACACTGCTTCAAAATAATCGCCGATTAATTCGGTATTGATTAATTCAAGATTTTCGTTTAGTGTTAACATACTGTCGCCATGATTTAGGTAAACACAATTGTTTTTAGATATTATGATGCAATTAAGTTTTGTAGGTTTAGCTTGAATGGTGTTGACTTCATTACTGTCTAAATCAAAAGATATAATTTTATCATACCCGCCAATAACAAGTTTGTTTTTAAACAATGCAACTTCTGAACGAAAATTAGTCAATCCCGTAAAATCAAAATTAAAATCAAAATTGATATTTCCAGAAATAAATCCTCTAGCGGTTTTCCAACTATCACTGCTTTTTTCACCAATAATTATTTCGCTGTTACCGTATTGAATAATGTCAAAAATCAACACATTCATATCACCTTTTTTGCTCAAGGTAGTCAATGAACCGTCAATAATATTATATTTATAAATGTAAATATAATTTACAGAAGGTCGAGGAGTTAAACTCACACTGTCACTATAGGCATCTTGGTCAAACCAAAAATAAAGTGTATTGCCAAATTGATGAAAATCAGGCGGATAATCAGAATCAAACCCATTTACTTGCAATAGATTTATTCCATTGCAAGTAAAAGTACATGAAATTTTATTTCTTTTCTCAGAAAATCTAAGTTTCACAATAGATAAAGAAGCGTCAAGGCGATTGAGAGGAGTAATTTTAATGGTTAACGATTCGCTTAGACCCTCATCAAAAGGATGTGGAAACTCACATGCCATTAAGAAAAATAAGATTAATGAAAGTACTACTTTGAAAAATATTTTCATAACCATAACCGCCACAATTGCCCAGTTATAATATAGTAATAATTTCTTTGAGCATTGACTCCTTCAAACAAGAACCAATCTTGTTTATCATTATGTTTTATGCAATCAAAATCTGCCTCCTCAAAATGTCTCCAAAATTTATATATAGGGGAATTTTTACCGACTTTTTTCAATCGCCATTTTGCAATTGAATTAAGGGATGATGTTGCAACTATATAATGGGCTTCAAACTCTAATGCTAAACCATTAATTGTACGTAACGGCATTGGTTTATTATTATGAGAATCTCGATAAAACTCTTTTATTGCAAAAGCAAGTTTTTTAGCCGCCCCCGCTCGATGTATTTCTTTGGCTTGTTTAGTCATCATGTTCATGCGAATATTGCCGTTCCCACCTGAAGACAACGTAAAAGTTATTGTCCCATACCAAAGTTTGATTATTACGGTGCCAATATAATCTTTTCCTTTAACTGTATTTACTGTATATGATTTATGCCCAGTAGAATCTGAACGCATAATACTATTATTTTTACAATAAGCAAACTGATTATTGTCGTTTGGAATTTCAGCCGCTATGCTTAAAATCTCCGTGCTATCCGCATTAAGGAACCTACCCCACTGCGGCACATAATATCTGCTCTGGCAATAATACCACCCAGTAAAATCACTATCCTGAATGTAGCTTCTGTACCGGAAGGGATTGGCATAAGCCAAATCCCAGCTGTTTTCTGCAGCGTAGGTGCGCAAGGTGTCGCCGTATGGGCTATACTTGTATTCTACCACCTTTGCGCCGGTGTTGTCAATAAGGCCTAATACATCGCCTTGCAGGTTCTTTTCATATACATAGCTATTTGTGCCGTCTGAGCAACCTACAAGCTCCTCGCCATCGTAGAAGAAAAACAGGGTCATATAGGGCTTGGATTGGCTCATTAGCTTGCCGTTTATCCAATCGTACTTGGTTACTTCGGTGGTTTCGATGCCGTTGTTGGTATATACTAGAGTTTTACTTGTGCGCAAGCCGTTTTCGTTGTAGGTGAAGTCTAAGCTTCCTTTTGTCGCTACATTTGAATCTACTCGCTTTAGCCGACGTCCGGCTGTCCATTCCATCTCCCAGGTGCCGTAGGTTAGCGGATTTCCGGCGGTGTCGTAGGTGATGTCTTTGCTGTTGAAGCTGGTTAGCGTGTCTTTCCAGCCGCTAGTTGCGTAGGTGAAGTTATCCTCGTTCATGAAGTCGCCGACACCAAGAGCGTAGTCGCCCTCGTTGTAGTAGTAGCGTTTGATTTTCGTGAGATTTCCACCTATATCATATGTGTAGAATATGCTTTGATAGATATAAATGTCGTTAGCACGCCTTAGCTGTCCCAATGCATCGTAGTAATATTGCTGCCAAACGCTACCGTTTTTGTTCACCTGCGTGATGTTCCCGTTTTCATCGTAGCTATAGGTGTAAACGGAGGTTGTGTTGTATGCGATGGTTTCCGAGGCCACCCGCTCTGTGCCGCCTTGATATGCGTAAGTGTTTGTCATAGAAGCGGTAGTTGAACCCAGGTAGCTGGTCTCCGTTGACTTCCGGTTGAGAATGTCGTTCTGATTTTGCCTACTGTACTGCACAGAACCGTCCAAAGAAGCGGCATAGCCGGAGGTTTTGGCTTCCTCGTTGGAGCTGCTGGTGTGTCTGATTTTCTTGTCATACTTTTCTTCAACAAATACCGAGCTGTTCTCGTCTGCTCCCGCCTCGCTGTAGTAGGCGATTTTCTTTTGTGCCGGGCTGATGGTGGTGTCGTAAATTTCGGTGCTTCCGTTGGCCAAGAATTTGGTTTTTAGGTGGGAGTATAGGTCGTTGATTTCGATGAGGCCACCCTCGCTGTTGTATATATACGTGTAGCGTGTGGCGGGCTCTGAAGTGCCTATCCCGACCTTGACCTCGCTGACTTGCTCGTCATTATTGTATTCGAACTTCACAAACTGGACATTTGTGCCGCTGCCGTAGGTGGATTTTTCCAACAATCCGTTGTTGGGTTTGTAGGTATTCGTCACAAGAACAGAGCCTGCAACGCTTGTGGTAAGCGGGTTTCCGTAGTTATCGTAGGTGAATCCGTAGCTAAATCCGTTGCGTGTGATGCCCTCCTGCTTGCCCGCAGGAGTATAGTTGTAGCTCTGGGTGATGGTTGTGCCGTTGTTGGGTATGCTCACAGAGATGAGGCGGTCGAGGTCATCGTATTCATAGGTAGTGACAACCCCCTTGGCATCTGTGGAGTTGGACAAATTGCCTGTGAGTGGATTGTATTCAGTGTAAGTGGTGTTGCCCAACTCATCGGTTGCAGAGGTTTGATAATTGCCGTTTGTTGTAAATTCAGTAGAGCTGCTTGTGGTGAAGCCATTCTCAAACCTTGTACTTGAAAGCGTGTTGTGGTAGGCATCGTATCCGGTGGTGGATTGTGAGGTCAGATTTGCAGTTCCTGCGGTGGAGTAATCCGATGTTTGGTAGAGATTCCCATAGGTGTCATACTCGTGCTTAGTCCAGCTTCCATCAGGATTGTGCACCTCTGTTTGACGGTTTTGCGCATCGTAAACGTAGGTGGTTACCTCCGTGGTGCCATCGGATTTTTTGATGGTGCTGCTGGTTAGATTGTTGTTTGTGTCGTATTCGTCAACGGTTTCCTCCCCAGCGGAGGCAGTGGTTTCTTTGGATCCTGTTACAGTGGTTCCTGTCTTTTTATCCTCGTATTTTGTGGTTGAACCGGACTT
>JAISXJ010000073.1 GCA_031270565.1 Prevotellaceae bacterium | reverse complement strand
CCCGCCAATAATCCCTGTGTCTCAATGGGCGCCGGCTGGCGCGTTCCTACTCAGGACGAATGGGAAAGACTTCGTAATTACGACTGGAATCCGGGTATTTCCGCTTCCAGTTTTTCGATTTCTGCTACCGGTACGTCTGTCTCCACTCCCAACGCCCCCTTGACCTGGGTACCGGTAGCAAATGGAAAAGTAAGTGCGAGTTGGACATCAAATACTGTAAACAAATTAGGTGGTTACGCTGTTTACAAAACAGCTGACTGGACTGCTGCTACTACAGAAACCAGCGGCTACTTTTATAACGTAAATTGGTCTTCTACCCCTAAGAGACTTTACGACGCTGATGCCCCCGATCCTGTCTTATTCCTGCCTACAGCCGGGTACCGCTCAAGTGCTGATGGTGACAGCTACCATGGCGGTGCCTATGGGTGCTATTGGAGCAGTACAATTAATACTTCTTATCCCACCCAAGAGCATTACTTGTTCTTTTACAATAACGACGTGTCAGACTCCCACAATAACCGTGCGATGGGCTATAGCATACGGTGCGTGAAGTAATAGCCTCCGCCAAAACAAATAAAAGCCTCCAGTGGGGGCTTTTTTAGTTTATAGTTATTAGAGTGTAGTGAATAACAAATAGCGAATAATGCCTTTGTGCATTTCTTGGCTCTTTTTTCGCGCCTCAAAGTAAAGAGTTGACCATAAAAAAAACGCTTGTTTTTCCAAGCAAATAAACTACATTTGTGGCGTTCAAAATTAATGACCATTTTAACTTTTATATGATTATGAAAAAACTCTCGTTTTTTATTCTTTTTGTCGCTGTAGCTTTGGTAAGTTCGGCACAACTTCCTTCAGTCTCTCTGAAAGATATTAATGGAAAAACCGTCAATACCGCTTCGCTTAGCAACGAAGGGAAGCCTTTTATCATCAGTTTTTTTGCTACGTGGTGCAAACCCTGTCAGCGTGAATTAAAAGCCATTCACGAGGTTTACGAGGAATGGCAGCAGGAAACAGGCGTACGCCTGATTGCCGTCTCTATTGACGAGGGGCAAAACGTGCAAAAAGTAAAACCGCTGGTCGATGGCTTTGGCTGGGAATATCAGGTGTTGCTCGACCCTAACGGCGATTTTAAACGCGCTTTAGGAATCAATATGATACCGGCAGTATTCATTGTTGACGGTAATGGAAACATTGTTGACAAGCGTTCGGGATACACCGACGGCTCAGAACAGCATCTGATAGAAAAAGTGCGCGAACTGATTGCACATTAACCCTCAAAAGATGTATCATTTCTTTGTATGAAAAATATCATTACTATCTTATGTTGTCTGCTGTTGCCGGCTCTGTTGAGCGCACAGCAGGAAGAAGGTGGCGTAACGCTTGCAGGAAGTCTGCAATCGGATATGCTGCTGCCGCAGGAAGATGCAGCTATCGGAACAGGAACATATACCGCCAATTTTCTGTCGAACAACTATCTGAATCTTCAACTCAACAGCAAATATATTACAGCCGGCGCACGGCTTGAACTGCTCAACAATCCCCTGCCGGGCTTTGAAGCAGCATTTGCGGGAGCAGGATTACCCAATCTCTATGTTACGGGAAAATATAAAAACGTCGAACTGACATTAGGCAATGTTTATGACCAGTTCGGTAGCGGACTTATTTTCCGCAGTTATGAAGAACGCAGTCTCGGTGTGGATAATTCACTGCGCGGCGGACGTTTTACCATTCGTCCGTATAAAGGCATTTCCATTAAGGTATTGGGAGGTATGCAGCGTAGTTATTTCAACTACACGCCCGACAATGCCTTTGGGCTTGATTTCTCACAGGGGGCTGTTTGGGGCGGAGATTTGGAGTTGAATATTGATGAATGGCTGCCCGCACTGCAAACCAACGGCTGGTATCTGACGGCGGGAGCGTCGTTTGTAAGCAAATATCAACCCGAAGAAGACATTCTGCGTACGCCTACTCAAAAGCTCAATTTGCCCGAACAGGTGGCTGCCGGTGATTTTCGCATGCGATTACAAAAAGGCAACTGGGATATTCTGGCGGAGTATGCCATCAAAGCTAACGACCCTTCGGAGGATAACAGTTATATTTATAAAAACGGTAGCGCTCTGCTGCTTTCGGGCAGCTATTCAAGGAGTGGTATGAGTGTTCTCCTGCAGGCGAAACGCAGCGATAACATGGCGTTTCGGAGCAGACGGATGCAGAATGGCACATCGGCATTTATCAATCATCTGCCCGCTTTTTCAATGACGCACACCTACGCTCTGGCAGCTTTCTATCCATACGCTACGCAATTTGATGGCGAATGGGCTTTTCAGGGCAGTTTCGGTTACACATTTAAAAAAGGAACCGCTATGGGAGGACGATACGGCACCGCTCTGAAGTTAAACGTATCCCACATTCGCGATATACAGCGCAACTATATGGACGATGCAGACGGCAATCCGTATGGCACAAGCGCATATAATCCGCGAGGCGGCGAGGGTTATACATCCGCTTTTTTCAAGATGGGAAATGAGGTCTATTATAATGACATCAACGTTGACCTTACTAAAAAAATCTCTAAGGAATTTACGCTCGGTGCAACCTATATGTATCAAATATACAATAAGAAAGTGATAGAAGGAAAAGGCGACCTTATTCGTGCGCACGTTGCCATAGCCGACTTGAAATACCAGTTTTCCAATAACCTTTCCATGCGTGCCGAATTACAGGGACTTTTCACCAAACAGGACCAGGGCGTCTGGGTTTATGCCCTGTACGAACTGGCGCTTTTCCGGTCGCTGATGCTCTCGGTATCGGATATGTATAACGCCGGCGAAAGCAAACTGCACTACTATATGGGCTCCGTAGCCTATACGTGGAGTTCGCACCGTCTGCAGGCAGGCTTTGGTCGTACCCGTGCCGGGTATAACTGTTCGGGAGGCGTTTGCCGGTATGTGCCGGCAAGCAAGGGCGTAATCATTTCATATAATGTCAATTTCTAATACAACAACGTTATGAAAAAGAATATTTTATTGTTGCTTTGTCTCTGCTTCTTTGCAGGCTGCGATATAATTGCTCCGGACGACAGAATTATTCCCGTAGAGGATTTACCACCTCAAAAAACCGTTCTGCTTGAGGATTTCACCGGTTGGCGATGCACCAACTGTCCCGATGCGGCAACAGTAGCACGCGAACTGCAGACATTTTACGGGCACAGAGTGGTGGTAGTATCGCTGCATCCTGAGGGCAGCTACTGGACAGAACCGGTCGGAAAGGCGCTTGACCTGCGCAGCGAAGCGGCTACTGCCTATTATAACTTTTTCGGGAAACCGGAAGCTTTTCCCACAGGCTTGGTGGACAGGGTGGCGTTTGCGGGCAAACATCTGCTCGACTATAACACGTGGATACGCTATACAAAAGAACGCATCGTACAAAAACAGCCGCTCGAAATCTCTCTGACCTGTGCAGCGGATACATCCACCCGACAGTTAACCATTGAAGCCGAGATTACGGCAACCGACGTGTGGAATAAGGGCGACGTGAGCTATTTGTTGTGGCTGACGGAAAGTCATATCATCGGGGCGCAGTATGTCGGCGGTACGGCGAGATTAGATTACGAACATAACCACGTCCTGCGCGATGCTATCAATGGCATTTGGGGAGAGTCTGTTGTGGCGCCGGCTATAGGCGATAAGCTGAACAAAAACAATACCTACGCTGTGCCGCCGAAGTTTGTCATCGGCAACTGTCAGGTGGTAGGTATTCTCTATTTGACAGAGACCAAAGAAATTATTAACGCTTTTGAAACCTCTATTGAGGAGTCTAATTAATCACTTTATTTTTTAATATAATCACTATGAAAAAAAACATTTTAGTTCTTGTTCTAACGGGCATACTTGCCGGTTGTAATCAGCCAAATCCGACACCACCACCGACGCCACCAGATGGAAACACGCTTTTCAAACTTTATTATATTCATAACGACGTTACGAAGGAAATTCTCGACGGAGATACCATTATTATTGATGATTATGAATATGACGCGGTGCTTGAATACGATCAGTTTCTCTTTGACGGGGAGTTGGCTAATATCAGCGAAGAGGAGGATTTTCAGTTGGAAGTAAGCGTTGTGCGTGATTCCGTTACCGACGGCACGACCGATGAACTCTGTTTAACGCCAAGTTGTATCCCATCCAATGGAAAAACAACCCAAACGTTCAACTATAAAGCAGATATTTTTCCCGGAATGAAAGTTCAGTTCTATGCACACTGTTCTCCAAAAACTCACGGCGACTACAACATTGTGTATAACTTTCACGCACAGGGAACGGTTACACCCAAGGTGGAAGTACGTGTAATCTATCGTTATCAATAACACTTTTTTAAAGTCAAAATGGCAAGGCTGCTCCACGTCGGGGCAGCCTTTGCTTTTTTCTGTTATATGCTTTCGTGCACAAAAAATAGCCTACTTTTGTTGCGCGTTTCGATTAAGCCATACGGACTATATCAAGTTGCGCAAAAAACGAATTTATTAAACAAATATTTTGTCTTATGAAACAGGAAAATACGGTTATCAACGCCATTCTCAGTCGAAGAAGCGTCCGCCAATACACCGCTGAGCAGGTAACACAGGAGGCGCTTGATATTATTATTCAGTGTGCCGTGTATGCGCCAAGTGCACTGCATTTGCAGTCGTGGCAGGTGAGGGTTGTTCAGAATCGTGATTTGCTGCAACGGCTCAACAACTCTTTTGTGGAATATGCCAAAGGCAAAGAACTGAAAGGCAGTGCGGCTCGCGC
>JAISXJ010000048.1 GCA_031270565.1 Prevotellaceae bacterium | reverse complement strand
CTTCTAAAAATTAGATTTTTCAAGGCTTGCGATTGAGGTAAAAGCGGAGTTTACTAACGTAAATGAGCATTTTACCGAAAGAGCGTAACGCAGAAAAAGCAATTTTTAGAAGTTCCCTTATATCAATATCAGCGCCAGCAATTGCGCTAACAGCACCCTTAAAAACATTGTAAGCGGATATACCGTAGCATAAGCTGCTGCCTGTGCCTGTACCGGCGCAATGCTGTTTGCAAACTCTAACGCAGGGGGGTCGGTCATAGAGCCGGATATGAAACCACATATTTTTAGATAGTTTACTTTCAATATTCGGGCAATGATTCCGGCTATCAGAATCGGCGTCACAGTGATTGCAACGCCATAGAGCATCCATTGCCATCCGCCGTTCAGTATTGTCTCCACAAACTTTGCGCCCGAGAGTAACCCGACGCATGAAAGAAAAAGTATAATACCAAGTTCCCGCATAAAAAGGTTGGCTCCGGGCGTCATGTAAAAACTCATTTTGCCAATTCTGCCCTTGTATCCAAGAATGATAGCAATCAGCAGCGGACCACCGGCAAGTCCGAGTTTGGCGGGAGCAGGAAGACCGGGTATAAAAATCGGAATACTGCCCAGTATAATACCAGTGAAAATGCCCAGAAATATCGAAATAATATTCGGTTTGGCAAGTTCGTTTACGGAATTGCCGAGTTCTTTTTTTACCTCATCCAAAATTTCCTTTTTTCCAACGACACGGATAGTATCGCCAAGTTCCAGCGTTGTTTCCAGCGTCGGCAAAATTTTCATGCCCGACCGGAATATCCGGGTAACATTGGCAGGATAACGCCGGTAAATACCGATTTGCTCGATTGTTTTACCAGCCAGTTTTTTGTTGGTCAACAGTATGTTTATCATCCCCAGAAGACCTGAAATATCTTCAGGATTTTCCACCACTTTAACCTTTCCTATTTTAACCTCAACTATTTCTATCATGTTTTGGGCTGAAACGCCACAGATAATATCGCCTTGCCGAATGATTTCGTCATCTGTGGCAACAATATTTTCGCCGTTGCGTATAATCCGCGAGATTGCCAGCTCCTTGTCCATAATATGTTTTACATACTCAATGGTTTTATTGAACAGTCCCTGATTTTCAACCGTTATTCTCACGCTTTGCAGGATTGTTTCGTTGCCGCCCAGAGTTTCGGTGTAATTTTTGACTTCCGAATTGACATTAATTCTGAAAATCAGACGTATTAACAAAATGGCAACGATAATTCCTACTATTCCAAGCGGATAGGCAACGGCATAAGCCATGCCGGTCTCTGAAATCATCGCTGCATCCACGCCCTGTTCTGCGAATGTCTGTTGAGCGGCGCCAAGACTGGGCGTATTGGTTACGGCGCCACTCAAAATCCCGATAATAACGGCAGGCGACAAATCGGTGAAATAATGAAGTAAACAGGCTATGGCAAATCCGCTTAAAACGATGCCAATAGCAAAAAGATTTAGCAAAAGTCCGTCTTTCTTAAACGAAGAAAAAAATCGCGGTCCCATACTGAGTCCAATACTGTAAACAAACAAAATCAGTCCGAAATCGCGGATAAAATGAAGAACATGTTCGTCGATAGGCGCTCCGCAATGTGCAATAAAAATACCGCTAAATAATACTCCGGCAACTCCCGGCTTAATGCCTTTTATTCCTAACTTTCCCAGCGCTACGCCGGTAAAAGCCGTTAAACACAAATACAGTATTGTGGATGCAATGCTCTGTGTTGTAAAAAAATCCTGTATATAACTCATAATAATTACTTTTCAATTTGTTAATTCTAATAATCTGTCGAAATCCGACTTATATGTTTTATCCCGCCATTCCTTCCTGACTTTGAGATAATTCCCGTTGCATGATGGCTTCAATCCATTTGCGCGGGGTCATATTGAAACGGTTTGCGCCCGCCTCGTGCAAAAAGGTGTCGAATTCGACACCTTTAAATGCCGGATTGTGTAGCATTTCCCACGCACCAAGAAATTCGAGCGTGTTGCGGTTGCGCATCCAATTCCGTATATGGTCTTCGCCTTCCTGTCCTTTTACCATATCGGTCAGGCAAATATAATCATCGTTATTTTCCGTTGTTATGGAGACTTGCACGTCTTGAACGGTTATCACGCTAAATTTTTTCATTTTATTTTGTTGATATGTTTTTTGCTTTCCGAGTGATACTTTTAATAAAATCGGTTTTTGCCGCCGTATATGCTTCGCGATCGTATTTATGCAGTTGTGCAAGGCGAAGTTTCAGTTTCTCATATTCATTTCGTGTATCGGCATCTCGGTGGAGATAATCGCGGAAATAAATTTCGTCATTCCATAAATCACTGTTTTGTTGACGAATATGCAAATGAAATTTTTGCTTGTTACGCTCGTTCACATCATAACCTTTGCCAAAAGTCATTTTCGTTTCGGTTTCGGCAGCCGACATATTTACGTAACCTATTTGCGACAATTTTTCCGTGATCTCATTTTTCAAACCTCCTGTCAATTCCGGTACTGCGACCAAAATATCAATAATTGGTTTGGCTGAAAGATTGCGAACAGAAGTACTGCCTATATGCTCGACAGGCAAGACAATTTTATCCGTTAGAACGCTCGTCAACAGCAATCTTTCTTTTTCAAAAAGTGGCTGCCATGCTGCATTATACGGCACAATCTCAACAGGAAAAATTTTGCCTATTTCTTCTCTCGAAAGATTGTCTATTTTATTGCTGTTTTGCATATTATCTAAATTTCAACTTTCTGTCGGAAACTCCCGATAAAACATCAACAAAGTTAAAACCTTTTTTCGGTATTTCCTGCATTAAAGCAAGTTTATTGCTATTCCACTTACAATCTTTGAACAACCTATTTTCTGCATAAAGTAACGCAAAAAACGCCTGCCAATATGATGCAGGAGAGCATGAAACAAGAGTAGGAAGAAAACCGTTTCGTTTCCCCCCTACTCAATTAGCAAAGTCAACAAATTTATTTTGAGCGTCTTTCAAATTCTTGCATACAAGCTACCAAAGCCTTAACGCTTTCAACAGGGCAAGCATTGTAAACGGAGGCGCGAAAACCGCCAACCGAACGATGCCCCTTAATGCCCACCATACCACACTCTTTGGCATACGCCATAAAGTCTGCTTCTTTCTCTTTGTGTCCCTCGCTCATCACAAAACAGATATTCATAATGGAGCGGTCTTCCTTTTCGGCAGTGCCTACAAAGAGCGGATTGCGGTCAATTTCATTATAAAGCAATTGCGCTTTTTCGTTGTTGATGCGGTGCATCTCTTTCAGTCCGCCAAGTTCTTTGAGCCATTTTAGGGTTTCGTGCATCACGAAAATAGATGCTACAGGCGGTGTGTTGAACATTGAACTCTCGGCGATGTGGGTGCGATAATCAACCATTGTTTGCAATTTTCGTTCCACTTTTCCCAAAATATCCTCACGTACAATGACGAATGTTACGCCGGCAGGTCCCACATTTTTTTGCGCCCCGCCGTAGATTAAGCCATATTTTTTCACATCTACCGGACGGCTCATAATATCCGACGACATATCCGCAACCAGTGTAATGGGCGAATCCATGTCGGTTTTTATTTCCGTGCCATAAATAGTATTATTTGTTGTAATGTGAAAATAGTCAGCATCCTTCGGGATGGTGTAACCTTTGGGAATGTAAGAGTAGTTCCGGTCTTCCGACGAGCCTACGATTTCTACCTCGCCATAATAGCGGGCTTCTTTGGCGGCTTTTTTTGCCCATACGCCGGTTTGCAGATAGGCAGCTTTCTTGTTCAACAAATTAGCGGCGACACAAAAAAATTGTGTGGATGCACCACCACCAAGAAAAAGTACCTTGTACCCTTCCGGAATGTCAAGCAATTCACGCCAAAATCCTTCTGTTTCCTTCATAATCCGCTCCCAGCCCGGGGTACGGTGTGAGATTTCGAGCAAACCAACGCCTGTGTTGTCAAAGTTACGCATAGCGTCTATCGTTGATTCGATCGCCTGTTTGGGCAAGACACACGGTCCTGCATTGAAATTGTGTGTTGTCTTCATAAAATTATTATTTAAGGATATATCCATATTCAAAAATCCGCGCCAAAGGTAAGCATAAATTATGATAAAAGAATATTCAAGTCAAAAAGGGGTTAATTCTTTTTTTGAGGCGCTATGAAAAGAAGCAAGCACTGATAACAGAAAACGAAACAAAAAAGCCCCCATTTCCGGAGGCTTTTCTGTTCTTTCTTTCCTTTCACTAAAGGGCGGAACGCGCGATTCGGAAACCGAGGTCCTGCGCACCGCGGTTCCACATGCCTGAGGGGTTGAAACGCTCCGACACGCTATTGCGATATGTGCCGACGTACCAGCAGCCACCGCGCATAACGCGCTCAGTAGTGCTGCCACCACCATCAGGTGATTCTACACAACAGGTAGAATAAGCGTTGCCAGCCCAGTCCCAACAATACTCCCATACATTACCGGACATATCATAAAGACCTAACTCATTCGCCTTCTTCGATTTTACTGGGTGTGATTGACTGCTGCCATTACCAGAGTGCCATGCCACACTGTCAAGATTATTACTGCCACTGTAAACATACTGTGTGCCCTCGGCGCCAAGCGTGCGTGTATATCTATTTTTCTGTCCACCGCGTGCCGCATATTCCCACTCTGCCTCAGTGGCTAAACGATAACCGTCGGCAGTCTTGTCCCAAATGACAGCGTTCCAAGTAGCATCATAATTACTGTGAGGTATGGCATCGTATGCCAGATTCACCCAATCGGAAATGCCGGTTACAGTATAACACGGCGTTTTGCCATCAAGCACACTCAATTTGTTACAAAAAGCAATAGCATCATACCAGTTTATCCTGTACGCAGCACAGGTAGGGCACTTCCCATAAGCATCCCAATTTGGTGAAGGAGCGTCAATGTTCATCACCGTCTGATACATCTTCTGTGTTATCTCTGTCTCAGACATATAAAATGAAGAAAGAGCTACCTGATGAACAGTGTAAGCATTGGCGGTATTGTTGTAGTTGGGGTTGCCGCTGTTAGAAGTCTGATTGCCCATATAAAACACGCCGCCGGTTACGGGTTTCATTACAAGAGACTCACTCCTGCTCCCATTGGTAACGTTAACAGTATGGTCGGCATCGCACGTAAGAAAAACAGAATAACCCTCATCAACAAATTTTTTGCAAACAGGGTCGGTAGGACAACTGGCACCGGTGTTAAAATGGGTTCGAGCTTTAGAAAAAACGGTCGCGACGTTATCGCGAATCCATATCTTACCGTCCCAGAGATAGAGACCATCTCTACCACCCGTATAAAACCATTTGTTACCGTTCCAGAGATAGAGACCATCTCCGTTAGGCGCAAGGCAATCGTTGGTGTTCCAGACAATCATCCCCGCCAAGTCTCCCTTTTTTGTGTCGTGATTGAGGTCATCAATGCCCGGAAACACATCGTCGTCATACGGAATGGCGTTTAAATCGGTAATACTTACATTTGACAGCGCCAGCCCGCCTTTAGCTGTACTATTCAGGTCAAGGATAGCGCCTGCTGCGGGCGGATTTGTTCCGCCAATAGTTACCTGCGCCGCAGAAAATGAAGCGACGCTTAGAAATGCTGCCACAAGGACAGCGAAAAGAAATTGATTTGATTTTTTCATAATAAACACGTTTTAAATTAATTGATAGATATAGTAATACATAAATTAAGTTGTCAGTTTTTCTACCCCTCGTTTGTAACGAGGGGTAAATGGTAATCTCGTTTGTAACGAGATAGGTCGTTAAAAACGACCGACCAATAACTCCTCGTCAGAGACGAGGAGTAGTGGAGAGTAAAATTTAAAGGGTAGCGGCGGGAATCTCTATTTCTGTCAGTTCTTAATTAATTATTAAATCTTCCCCCGCTACCCTTCAAATAGTCATCAATTAGGGCACAATGGCGTTCTGAATATCGCTCCAATGTCCCTTTTCCCCCTTTTCATTCTGCCAGCAGATAGCGAGGTAAACAATTTTACCGCGTTCTGCTTCGAGAAAATCAAGGACGTGCGGCGTCCGTGTAGCTAACACGTTACGGGTAAGCTGTGCATGGGCTGTTGGCGGCGTGTCGAGAATATCATAGATAATCACCGCACCGTTAACGCCATAAGGCTTACTCTTACTCTCACTGCCAGAATCCTTAAATTCGACAGTCAAACTGCGTGTCCGCGCAATGTGGATAAACAGTTCTGGTACAGTTGTCGGCACCGGAATCGGTGTACGAGTACTGTCGTGAACGGGAATTTCCATCCGCTCACGGTCATTGTCCGTGATTAGATGATTGTTTGTAAGATACTCTCTTACAAACTGCCTTATCCCTTTCTTGAAGGCTTCCTTGGTTTCATTCTTCAGTTTGACGTCGGCGCTGCTGTGTACTGGGTTTTCCACGACCTCCAAAGCGAGATCGTAGTCATTAAACAGCTTATCAACAACGTCGAAGCCATCCTGAGGAATTCTCCACGCGGTAAGATGCGCATGTGCCTGAGTAAGCACGGCGCGTCCCCACGTCAACAACTTCCTGTCTTCAGACGGAACGTAATCATGATGCATTGTCATAACATTACGGATTAAGTAAAACATATATAAGAACCGACAGAAATAGACTGAAACACGCTTCCTTTCCGACGGTACGCAAGCGAAAAAAGACCCTCCGCGAGGCAAAAAAGACCCTCCCAAAGTGAAAA
>JAISXJ010000016.1 GCA_031270565.1 Prevotellaceae bacterium | reverse complement strand
GGCAAAATTACCGCCGCCATCGCTAAACAACATGTCGAAAATGAATTTCAAAAATACCGCCCCATTCAATGCCGCCTCTTTGAATCGGATTTCGATAGAATGCTACGAATGCACGAATGGAGCAATGATAAATCCGATTAGGATTCATAGGATTTAAAGATTTATAGGATTACCTTCGGAAGCAAGAATCCTGCTCATCCTTTAATCCTGTAAGTCTTAATCAACAATCTAAATCAACAAAAAAAGTTGTATCTTTGCGGCATAAATAATTTGATGATAATGATAAAAAGCATTGAAAACAAAGGGATAACGGCAACCATCGCCCTGAAAAATGAGGTTGCAGGCAAAACAAAGCCCTTATTCGGGCTGCAAAACGTCGTAAAAAAATTAAAGGAAGGAATATGAACCAGAAAATAATTGTTTCAATTCAATTGGCTCTTTTTGTTTTCTTCGCGGTATTTTTTGAGTTATTAATACTCAATAATGTATTAATTGTCATTACATCTATTCAATTCGCTCCATTATTGGCATATATATTGTTTATATTATTTTTCAAAAATAAAGCTGTTCAGATTATTTTTGATTTAAATAAAAAAATTGTCTACAAAAGTATACTGGCAATAATTGTTCCCGCATTATTGATGGGTATTCCCTATTTGATTATAAAAATAACTGGAATTGTTGTTTCGCTTAATACTATAAATCAAAATTTGTCAATGATTTATCCAATGTTGTTGGCTCAATTATTAGGTTCGATAGGAGAAGAAATAGGCTGGAGAAGTTTTTTACAAACAACATTGGAAAAAATGATGCCGGTATTATTCTCTTCAATAATAGTTGGAATGATATGGGGATTATGGCATATACCCGTACATTCTTCTGCCGGGATAATAGTTATGATCACATTCATATTAATGACGATAATGTTTTCAATAATAATGGCAATTATCCTAAAAGATACAAAAAATAACATTATAATTTCAGTTTTAATGCATACGTCATTTAACGTAAGTGCCTTTGTATTATTAAATCCATCTGTAATAGTTAAAGAGACATTATCAATAATAGCGTTAGTAATGTTAATAATAACTATAATAATGGTATTAAAAGAAAAAGAATATTTATTAAAGCAAAAAAACTGCGCATAACAGGACTGTATATGCTTCGCCGCTAACTGTTAGGCGCGGATGATTGCATAATTTCCTTGAATTTGTCATAGGAAAAGAATGGCAGTATCGTTGGCAGCGTTCTTTCTATGGGACGATAAAGTTTCGACTGTGCCATGTCCTGTTCGGTTATCAGCGGCAAATGCCTGTTGACCAGTGCAAACAGATTGAGTATAAGGCTTGTTATCAACAGCCATTTAATGCCGCCAAATAGTAACCCCATACACCTGTTTGCCCAGTTGAGCTTGATGGTTTTTAACAGAGACGTCAGCAGAGAGGCGATAGTTGACAGCACAATACAAACCAGCAAAAACAGAACGATGTATGCAACAATCATTGCAGAGGAGTGTTGCATCTCAAAACAGGCTGTCAGCAACGTTGCCACCGTATCAGCGAAATAACAGGCGCAATAGATGCCCAGCAGCACATTGAGCAGCGAGGCTGCCTCCTTGACAACTCCTCGCGCTACCCCTCTGACCACGCCATAACCAATGGGAATAAGTAAAATTATATCAATAATGTTCATACAGCGACAGTAAAAAAGTCTTTAATAGCTTCTTGCAAAAAGTACTCTTTGGGCAGAGGGCTTTCCCGTTACCATACAGACGCCTGCCGTCTTGTCGCCGTCAAATGGAATACAGCGAATGGTCGCCTTGGTCTCCGCCTTGATGCGCTCTTCCGTTTCGGACGTGCCGTCCCAGTGAGCGGATAGAAAACCTCCTTTCTCAATTTCCTCTTTAAATTCGGCGTAGGAATTGACCTCCCGCGTAACGGACGCCCTGAAATTGAGGGCTTTTTGGAAGATATTTTGCTGAATTTCCTTCAGCAGATTGACAATGTAGCCGTCAATACCGTCTAAGGGTAGCGTTAGTTTCTCAAGTGTATCGCGACGCATCACTTCCACCGTGCCGTTTTCGAGGTCTCGTCCGCCCAGCGCCAGACGAACCGGTACGCCTTTGAGTTCATATTCGGCGAACTTCCAGCCCGGCTTTTTGTTATCACTGTCGTCGTATTTAACCGAAATACCCAATTCTTTGAGTTTCGTTTTAATCACGGCAACTTTTTCAGAAATCTCAGCCAACTGTTCGTTACTCTTGAAAATGGGAATAATAACCACCTGATAGGGAGCTAATTTCGGCGGCAACACCAAGCCGTTATCATCGGAATGAACCATAATCAGGGCGCCGATCAGACGGGTAGATACGCCCCAGGAGGTTGCCCAGACGTAATCCAGCGTATTCTCCCGATTCACAAACTGCACGTCGAAGGCTTTGGCAAAATTCTGTCCCAGAAAATGGGAAGTACCGGCTTGAAGGGCTTTGCCATCCTGCATCATCGCTTCGATACAAAAGGTATCAACCGCACCGGCAAAGCGTTCACTGGCTGTTTTAATTCCTTTTATAACGGGTATTGCCATAAAATTTTCGGCAAAATCGGCATAAACGTCCAGCATTTTACGCGCTTCGGCAATAGCTTCAGTCTCTGTGGCGTGCGCGGTATGTCCCTCTTGCCAGAGAAATTCCGCCGTTCGGAGAAAAAGGCGTGTGCGCATCTCCCAACGCACCACATTCGCCCACTGATTGCAGAGGATGGGCAAATCGCGATAGGACTGTATCCAGTTTTTATAGGTGTTCCAAATGATTGTCTCGGAGGTTGGACGCACGATAAGCTCCTCTTCCAGTTTTGCTGCGGGGTCAACTATTACGCCGTCACCATCAGGATTCGCTTTGAGGCGATAGTGCGTTACAACAGCACACTCTTTGGCGAACCCTTCGACGTGTTCCGCCTCCCGACTTAGAAACGATTTTGGAATAAATAACGGAAAATAGGCATTAACATGCCCCGTTTCCTTGAACATGTTATCAAGTGCGTGTTGCATCTTTTCCCAGATAGCATACCCGTAGGGCTTGATAATCATACAGCCGCGTACAGCCGAGTTTTCAGCCATGTCGGCTTTCACGACCAAATCGTTATACCATTGCGAATAATTTTCTTCGCTAGATGTCAACTCTTTTAATTTTGCCATAAGTCAATCATTAAACTAATATGTGATGTGCCAATATATTTTCAGCGCCCTGTGTGCTATCGTAATTAGCTCGGGATAATCGTCGCTGTAACAGCCCAGAACCATACGCCCTTTCAGAACGCCCTTGCCGAATGTTAGATGTTTTTTATCGTTATCGGTAAATATGGCGGAGAATGTTTGATTGTTGGGGGCAGTTGTCAGGGAGCGCAAGTCTTGTTCCAGCAGTGCGAGCGCCCGTCTGTTTTGCAAGGCTTCCGGACACTGATTGATTTTCATTGTATCTGTGAGAATCTCAACATCGAAAACAGTCAACCCAAAGTGGCTGACAAAAATGACGTGCGTGCCGTTTCCGGACTTTTTGACCATTAATATGCCATTCAGCACATTGCCTCGTAGGTCAAGTTGGGCGGTGTATTGTGTAGCGACGGCTTCGATTTTCAGGGCGGGTTTCGCAGGGAATACGGATGACGGCGCCATTTTCTTCTGTACACAACCGGCTAACAGCAAACAGATTAAATATGGAATAACAACTTTTTTCATCATTTTGTCCGTATTCAATTTGTTTTTGCCTGTTTCACCAGACTGGGATGTTCGGCAAGATACGCCTTTGTAACGGTGTATCCGTGCTGATAGATTTCCTCAAAGAATTTAAAACTCATAACGGAATATTCTTTACCGAAATTAGGTTCTATCAGGTGGTTGCATAGCTGCCTTCCGGGGATAGAATTGTTATGTACAAGAGTGTGCAGCGTATGTCCGAGCATCTCAATGATACCGGTAAGATGATCGCTGTCCTCGAAATTGGGGGTTACATCCACGCCAATCAGAACACGGCACTTTTTGCGGATGGCTTGAGCGGGAAAATTGTTGAGCACGCCGCCGTCCACATAAATCATACTGTCCATCTCAACCGCTTCAAACACAACAGGAATAGCAGAAGATGCCAGCAGGTAGGGTATGAGATTGTCTCCTGTGGATATAAATTCGCTTTTGTTTGTTGTCAGGTTGGTAACGCTGACATAAAGCGGCAGTTTCAAACTGTCGAAAGAGTTGTGCGGCAAATGAACTCTGAGAAACTGGTCAACTTTCTTTTGCGAAGATATGCCCAGTTGTCCGCGTTTGATGATTGGCGCCAGAATAGAGGAACTGTGATCAAAATGGTTGCCTTTTGCCACGTGATAGATTTCCAAGGGTGACATCCCCGAAGCGTAAAGCGCTCCAACCAGCGACCCCATACTTGCACCGGCTATAATGGTAGGTCGGATGCCGGATTCTTCAAGCGCCTGAAGTACACCGATATGAGCAAAGCCCAAGGCGCCGCCACCACTCAGTACAATTCCTACTTTGTGCTGCTGTCCTGCTGCGGATAAAAAAACTGGTAGAAGAAGCATAGAACACAAAAACCTTTGAAGCATAGAAAATTAATGTTTAGAATTGAATTGGTCAATTGCCTGCTGTGTAGCATTAAGCAATGGAGTAACGGAGACATCGCTTCCAACGGCGTGTTGCATCCACAGATTAGGCGTCAAACGTCCGACGGGATAGATGCGCAGAATTTCGTCGCCAAGATTTTTTCCTGCAATTTGCTGCTCCAACTGGAACTCAACAATATGTCCGTAGGGATAGTTGGGTAAATAGAGCGGAATATCAATCATGTGCGAATAGATGCCCAGAACAGGAGAATTATCCTCACCGAAAATGGGCGCATAATAGATATTCCAAATATCGGTAGCGTTCTTTATGATGGTTGCTTTCAACTCGGAGACAGTGGCATTTGGATGTTCATAGAGCCATTGCCATGTGCGAATATCCACCAGCGCCACGCCCATAATCTCATAACATCCCCAAAAAATATCCAGCGCCTGCAAAGCAACAGCTTCATCGGAAACGGCGTTGTAACCGAGCAGCGACAGGTCGCGTTTCTGGAACACAAAGGCTAATGCCTCCGTGAATGCCGTACTCGGAACGCCATTCATCACGTAATTATCTACGTCGTTCAGGGAGATGGTTTGCTCGACATTATGTCCAAATTCGTGGGTGGCAATGTTGTAGCCTTTATAATCCATCCCGTTTGCAGCAACCCGTGTACGCAATCGGGCTTTATCGGATTTCATCAGTGCACCCCAAGCGTGCCCTGCGCCGCGAGAAGGGTCAACCTTAACCTTTGCACAAATCTCAGCCGCTTTTTGGCGAGAAAATCCTAACTGCATCAACTGCGACGGCAGGGAGGCTTCGTAGCCGGCAACGGTGGGATAGCGCCTCCGCGTAAGCTGCGACAGGTCATCTTCGTTAAGCGTACTGCGACTTTTGAACCCGTCATACCAGATGTCAAACGGCTCAAGAGGGCGTCCAAGACGTGTTTCTATAAGTTGCGCCACCTGTTTCACCTGACCGGATGTGATAAAGTCGGTAAACATCTTAACAATATCTTCTGCCGACACTTCCATCTGCTGGTCGAATGCCCGTTGAAGATAGGTGGAATAGATTGGACTGTAGGCATCAACATCAATAGTGGCACGGTAGATATTGTAAAGCATTTTGTATCGGGTATCCGGCTCCGGTACGGCGGCAATTTCCTCTGTGCCGTGATAGATTTTATTTGAAATAGGTTTCCACAAACAGGTCGTGTCGTTAATCACCTGTTGAGGAATATCCTGTAACACAATATGTTTAATCACTTCATAGATGATGCGCTGCTTTTCGTGTCCTTTGACGCCCTGTGAATAGTTGCTTTTCAGTTCGTCGCGCAAGCCCCAGTGAGAAATCAATGCCATGTTGTCGGCAAAAAGCTGTTCGTCGGCTTCGGAACGCAGGTTGCCCATAATGATATTGTAGGCAGAGATATAATTGTCGGCTTCGGAACTTACCTGCGCAAGCGCCTGACTGACGTGAGCCGGTATGCGAGCGGTATAGAGGTCTCCCAGACGGGCATAAGCCCATTCGGCGCGAGTCCATGAGTTGCCAAGCGTGTTTTTCTCTTCAAGTGTATAAAAGGGAAAATTCAGCAACGTAACAAAGGCAATTTTAGAAGCGAACATATCATCGAAAAAGTGGGCAAACGGGTCAAGCGCACCAAAACGCATGTCAATGTCGGTCAATTCGCTGCCGGTAACGTGCAGAGGCACCTTTAGGTCAACGTTGATTTTATTGTAGTTGCCGTAAAGGATTTCCAAATTGGTTTGCAGTTTGGCAAACAATTGCGCTTTGGCTTCGGGCGTAGCGGCGAAGTTTGCCATGCAAAATGCCGTAAACTCATCGTCCGTACCGTCGGTTGGCGTCCAGAATGTAGCGCAGTGATTCACGCCACGTTTCAACAGTTCGATGTCGGCAGCGGGCGCTTTAACCGTGAGCGAATCAATGACAGCAGTGATAGTGGATGAGGATAAACTACTCATAGCAAAGGATTTGTTCTGCTTGTTATCGGTGTCGCCGCAACCCGTCAGCAGCAGGGTTACAATCAAAAGAAAAACATTTTTTTTCATCATAGTCAAAGGGAATTTAATGGTGCGCAAAGGTACACCTTTTTTCGGTTAATTCCTTTAACTATGCCCCCGCCTGTGTTTTGACGAAGAAAACACAGGCGGGGGCGTATCAGAAACGTTCTTTTTGCGCTACAAATGGATAAAGTCTTTACTGCCCATACCTTTTATAAATTCTCTCTGTTGAGTAAAAAATTGAGATTGCAGCAATTCGTTAGACTGTGTGATAAGCACAGAATATTTTTTCGTAATCATAAATGCCCTCTTAAGTCTCTCGCAAATTTCCACATTGGTTGTTATCAACGGTCTTGAAGACACCATTGAGAAGTAAGATGACAATTCCCCATCAACATTAATATAAGCGGAATTGGACATAACGTTCAAAGAAGAGAGATAGATGAAACTTTGGCGGTCATCTTTTAGCACGCCAATTTGCGCCCATTTCTCCAACTGTGTTGCCAAATCGGTCAAATCATCCCGAATGAGTGCAATATCATCGCCAGTTATCAAATTTCTCATATGATAATACTGCACTTCGCCAATCAGGTCAAGAAAAATATTTCGGTCAAGAATAACGGCATTTTTCCCTTTTCGGTGAACAGGTTCATTCAAAATTTCTTTTAATCGCACAATATCCTCAGGTATCTCAACCTCTGAAAAACGGCAGGTCAACGACACTTCACTTGTCTGATGCAACCATTTGTAATAGAAAAATTTAAACAGATGATCATATTCCGTTATTAAAATGATTGGCAAAGAATTCAGCATTAACAGTGATTCAATATGCTGTGCTTTGTTCCACTTTATAGCAAGGTCGATATACATCTGCAACGTGCTGACAAACATTTCAGGCTTTCCTTCTAATGTATTAGCAAAAGAGCCAAAACGCAGATGATTATCCTCCTGTCCAATGCCAAGAACATGATCAAGTGAAAAATTCATTTCGGCAGAAAGTTTTGAAATTTCCTCAAGCGTAAAAGCAATTTCCCCTCTAATTCTTCGATAGACGGATTCGCTACTCAAATCCAATAGTTTCATTATATATTGTACCGGATTGGTATGGTTAGGAACGTATTCCAACACCTTTGTAACCAATGTCCTATTCAATTGTCTTCCCATAAAAAAAAAATGATATTATAAATAATTGATAAAAAAAAAAGCGTGGAGCTGACGGGATTCGAACCCGTGTCCAAACAAGGAAGCAATATGCTTTCTACATGCTTATCTTCGTTTTTGTTTTCGTGTGCCGACATGACCGAAGCCACCCAATCGGCACCTTATCTGCTAAAATTTCACACCGTCTGTGCAGCCAGCCGACGCTATCCCCAATTTTTCTACACCTCTTGATCGAACCGCTTTGGGGCGTGGCATTCGAGAGATGTCTCGTCTTGACACATGTGCCAAGATAAAACCTAATCTACTATTCTTCAATCAGGCAGCGAGAGCGTAATTTGTTTCGCCAGTTAAATTTTGCCGCCTATGATTTAAGTGCTATTCGACAACGCACTGCATGCTTACACACCTCTTCTACTTGCTGTCAAAACCAAACAGCCCCTTTTATGAAAATGTGTCGACAAAAGTACTAATTATTTTTCTATTTGCAAAATTAACGGACATTTTTTTGTGATTTTTTATTTTTTACTGTCTGTTTATGAAGTTTATCAAGTAATTCCCATGCCGTCAGCTCAAATAACGGATGCTTCCAATCGGGCGCTATGGCACACAGAGGCTCCAATACAAAAGAACGCAGGTGCATTTGCCGGTGCGGCAGGACAAGCGTAGAAGATTTGATAATCTGTTGATTATAGTCGATTATATCAATGTCAATGATGCGATCGGCATACTTTGCATTGTGCGATTTTTGCGTACGTCCAAGTTGACGCTCTATTGCCTGTGTTTTTTCCAACACCTTCCAGACATCAAGAGAGGTCTCCACTTTGACAACGGTATTCAAAAATGTATGCTCTGAGACAAATCCCCATGCCAACGAAGACATATAGGGGGCAATCGCCATCACATGCCCAATCTCAACAGCGATACGTTCCACCGCACTGTCTATCTGAGCAGATTTATCCCCCAGATTAGACCCCAGAGCCAACAAGAGTATGGGCATAGCGTATTTTTAAATAGTGTTTTGCAGGGCTGAGCCCAGAATGTGATGGATATGTAAAATGCCAATAATCGGCGCATCTTCGGCGTCGTTTTCCACCACTGCCAGTGTTGTTATTTTGTAATGGTTCATCATTTGCAGGGCATCGTTCAGCATTTGCTGTGCTTGAATACGTTTGAAGCCGCGACTCATAAAGTCATACGCTTTCAATTGTTGGAAATGGTCATTGCTCTCCACAGCGCGGCGAATGTCGCCATCAGTAATGACCCCCGTTACCGCGCCGGACTGATTTTTGACCATAGTAATTCCCAACTTTTTACGGCTCACTTCGAGCAATACTTCTTTAAATGGCGTCGTTTCATCTACCATCGGCACAATCAAAGACATACGTTCCCGCACTTCGACCAGTACCAGTTTGCCCAATGCACCGCCCGGATGAATGAGTGCAAAATTTTTCGCCAGAAAATTCTTGCGTTCCATCAAACAGACCGTTAAGGCATCCCCCATAACCAAAGCTGCGGTGGTGGAAGTGGTAGGCGCAAGTCCGATTTTTCCCGCCTCACGTTCTACAGCCACGTCAAGCACATAGTCAACAACTTTCGCCAGCGACGAGAGTCTGTTGCCCGTGATTGCCACTAATTTACATTGTAACTGTCGCAAGGGAGGCACCAATTTGATGATTTCATCCGATTCGCCGCTGTTGGATAACAGAATAACCACATCGCCGCACGAAATCATGCCCAAATCGCCGTGCATGGCTTCGGCAGCATTTAAGAAGAGCGCCAACGTACCTGTCGAAGTCATGGAAGCTGCAATCTTTCGCCCGATAATACCTGTTTTGCCTATTCCGGTGATTACCACCTTTCCGGTATGAGCATAAATCAGTTCAACCACACGATTCATCTCTTCATCAATGCGGTTGCTTACTTCGTGTAACGCTTCTATTTCAAGTGCGAAAACATCCTTACTCCGTTCTACTACATTCATACCGATTATTTAATTTCTTTAATAACTTTAGCCGTTTTGCGCGACTCGGCATAGTTGGCAGTGAATAGTTAATAACGAATAGTGAATAATATTTTTTTAGAGTTTAGATTTTAGTTGTTTCTCAATTCGTAATTCGTAAATCGTAAATCGTAATTCTAAAATCTGATAACTGACAACTGAAAACTGATAACTAATTCTGCTCTCACTGCTTAAAACGTTCTTTTGTAATGGCATCAATCCGAATGGCATGCATCAGAATTGATTCAAGCGTATCTAACCGCAGTTGATTGGGAGCGTCAGACCATGCTTCGTCGGGATTGGGATGTACTTCTGCAAAAACGGCATCCACCCCCACCGCCAGAGCAGCATTAAGCAAATAGGGTATCATTGCACGATTGCCACCTGTGGATGAGCCGTTTCCACCCGGCTGTTGCACCGAATGAGTGGCGTCAAACACCACAGGATAACCAAACATGCGCATCTGTTGCAGTCCTGTGAAGTCAACAACCAGATTGTTATAACCAAACGTTGTGCCTCTTTCGCAGAGCAACAGTTGTGAGTATCCATTCAGTTCAAACTTCTCAACCACCTGACGCATATCCCATGGCGCCAGAAACTGTCCTTTTTTGACATTGACAATCTTCCCTGTGGCGGCAGCAGCCAGCAACAGATCGGTCTGCCGACAGAGAAATGCCGGTATCTGTAAAATGTCCACCACCTGCGCCACCTCGTTACATTGCCACGTCTCGTGCACATCGGTAAGAAGCGGCAAATCGAACAACTCTTTGACCTTATGCAATACTTCCAACCCTTTTCTCATGCCGATACCACGCCTTGACTGTCCCGATGTACGATTGGCTTTATCATACGATGACTTAAAAATCAAATCTATGTTTAGCTTCTCGCAGATACGTTTCAGGGACTCGGCGGTGTGCAAAATCATCGCTTCACTTTCGATGACGCACGGTCCCGCGATAAGTGCAAAACGCTGTTGCCCGCCTATGGAAAAGCGGTCTGATACGTTAATGGATTTAGCTGGAAGAAAATAACTGTTCAAATTAAATTATTTATTTTTTGAATATACTTCTATCCAATCGACTTTCAAACATCCTGCGCCACCTTTTCGATTCTCAGGTATAAACGCACTGAATTGTGGATAAACAGGCTCTGAGGGCACACCCTCGGAAGTGCGAAATACTTCCAGATTGTTGATGTACCATACCAGTTGGCGAGACGTCCAGATGAGAGTGTAGATATAATATTCCGAAGGCTTGATGCCTGTGATTTTGCGCGATACGTATTTTGTTTCGTTCCGTGATTTCCAGAACACACCCACCTCAATGGATTTGCCGTTGCAGAGGCAAATATTGATATGCGGTGTTTTACCGTCGCCTTTGAGACAAAATGCCTGCGTGGGCTTTGTCCCCTCAAAGCGGATTTTCGCACGGAACAATCCCGTTTTCTGATAGACGGCATTTCTGCCATGAACTATGTCGGAAGTATAGTTAAACTCTTTCTGTGTAAAACCCTTAGTTGCATCCCATGCTATTGCCGAATGTTTCTCCTGTCTGGTTTCAATCCGCAGACAGCTATCCTGCACAGACAGATTATTGCCGCCCGTGTTTGCCTGTTTTTCATTAGCAAAAGAGTGGATGGGCTTCAATACCTCTTTGGGGTAGTAAAATCTTGATTCCCAGCTGGCGGTATCAAGCGTTTTGCCATCAAAGGTGTCGCGGAATGTCTGATGCAAAATATCCAACTGCGAAAATTGCTTCGGGTCGGTGTTCAAATAGAATTGTATATCAGCGCTATCGGCAAGGGCAAAGTAGCGATGTTCTACAGCATATTCTTCTGTTGTTTCCCATCTGCGGGAATTTTCCCAGAAAGCATTGGATTTCTGAAACTCCTCTGTGGCAATTTTGACTTTCAACCGCTCAAACTCCTGCACCACATACGAATTATGAAAACGCGTATAATTTTTGTAGGCAGCAGATTTTTCATATTTTTTCAACCGTTTCAGGTCGGGCGATTTTTTCACTTCCGAGGGGATACCTAACTTTTTATAGTTATTCGTTTTTTTGAAATCCAGAAACTCTTTTAATGCCTCATTCTCCAGATTTTCATAATAAAACCTGAGATGGGCGCTGCCGGCATAGCGTTTGTAGGAGCGCATATCCCGATATTCTTGCGTGTCCCGATACTTGCGGTTGACCCAGATCTTCTTTTGCTCCTTAAATTTTGATGACTTGACGATTTCAAAAAGCCGTTTGTATTCTTCCAGCTCTTTTGACTTTGCTACTACGTGATAGCGTTTGTGTGCTTCGATGAGCGATTGATAATAGGCTTCGGTCTTTGCCGTACTTTCAAGAGTTCTAAAAAGCCGTTTCCAAAATAAATTCATAAGATTAAAGATATTAGCAGTTAGTTGTATAATATTTGTTTGTTATATGTTTGATACATGCCTGCGCCGACGGGAAGAATCGCACCCTGTTTTTTCTGGCATTGTATCCGATATGTTCCTGTTCCATACGGTCTATCTGTGCCAGTGTTCCCGCGAAATAGTTGTCGGTGTTGACTACCAGAGTTGTGCCGTTGTGATAGCCAAGCATACCCGACGCTACGGTGTCAAAAAGTTCATCAAAAGTACCGAAGCCACCGGGCAACACCACAAAGAGATCCGAAAGTTTTTTCATCAATTCCTTACGCTCGCTAAGCGAGTTTACCTCAATGAGCTGTGATAAATTATCGCTTTTGCGTCCCTTTTCGACAATTAATGTTGGCACAACACCGATAACATTACCCTGCAACTCCATAACTGTCTTTGCTACAACGTCCATCAAGCCGCCTGTTGCTCCGCCATAGACCAGAGTATGCCCTTCTTCTGCAATAAATCGTCCTATTGCCCGGGCTTCCGACCGGAACAAATCGCTTACCTGATCATTGGAGGCACAAAATACGCAAATAGTCATCTGTTATTATGTTTTTTAAGAGGGCAGCACCATTTTTAATCTGTTTTTTCAAGAAGCGCATAGTCCGCCTTGAACATTAGGCTGCAAAGATACGCTTTTTTTAGTTATCAGTTTTCAAAGTGTAGTGAATAATGAAAAACAAATAGTAGAAACGCGATAATGCGAGAATTTGGTTAAGTCTTTTTTGGAGGCGCTATAAAAAGAACCAAGCACTGATAACTGAAAACTAAACAAAAGCCCCCATCGCTGGAGGCTTTTTGTGTTAGTTCAACTGTGATTGCAAAATCACTCCATAGTCCGCACACACCGCACGTGGTGTTGGTAGGTGGTGTTGTCGCAAGAAAGGTAACCCGGACGTCTGTTGGTGGGTTCGTAGAGCCAGAGCCAGCAAGCCCCACTATTCCTCTTCGTACTGCTCCAATGTCGATTAATGAGCAGATTCTTCACAGTACCCTCTATCGTAGTACTTTCGGCAGGAAGATAGTCATCTGCTTTCGCAGTTACCTCTGATTGATTGCCGATACCTTTATTTACCACACCTCCTTCTCCACTGGTTGACACTACTATTCCAAGAACTGCCAATTCCGCTATATTGGGCAAGCGCCATCCTCCAGCACTTTTATCGGTGGCGTCAACACCTGTACCTGTACATATAGTACCAGCAGCCGTACCAGTCATGATGCCAGTAGAAGCATCCCGATAATAATAACACAAATCCTTACCGGCTTTACCGGATGTCCAATTTGACAACACATGAAGCCTTTGCGAATCGTCTGAGACATTCGTATGAACGATATCATAATCGGTATGTTGGTTATACGCTCCATTGGGAACAAGTAATCCTTTGCAACAGTATGTACCCTGACACTTAACAGTTCTTGTTAAAGTAACAGTATTAATGCTTCCGTCATTGCCCGTTAACTTCACCGTAGCGGTAATGGTAACGGTGGTTCCTGCCGAAATTTTGTTATAGTCGTCATACGTGACAGAAACTTTGCTGCCAGCGCCGCTGCCGTCTGGCGTGAATGTTTTTACCGTACTGGTTTCCGTATAACTCCAAACAACACTGCTGATACTGCCGTCGGTAACAGTACCGGATATCGTATAGTCATAAGAATTCAAACTGCCAAGCTTCGTATTCGCATCAGCGACGTTAAAGCACCAAATACCGGCCAGAGTAAGCGTGTTTTCAATAACCGTATTTTTAAGGGTAACATTGCCGGAAGTTGCAGTTGTTATATCTACGCCATTAACTTTTCCTGATACAACAATATACGTATTCGGCTGATTGACATCTGTTGCTGAAGATATTGTATAGGTATAATCATCCGAGCCGCCAGGTTTGAAATCTGCCTCTACGGTAGGAATCTCAATATTGTTCCTGTAAGCCGTAATATTAGCGCTGGACAGCGAGCTCCAATAAGAGCCCCCCCACCTTTCATCGGCAGGTTTCGTTATTGTGAACGTAATGGAGCCATAGTGAGTACCGTTGTCAGTGTCGGGCATAATGATTACGGCAGCCAGAGGAGTAGGCAGTCCGTCGCTGCCACCAATATAATTCCATTTGTTGCCGTCCCAGAGGTAGAGACCGTCGCCATTGATTAGTAAATTGTCATTCGTATTCCAAACGATAGCGCCTGTAAGGTTCGAATTTACATTGTCATTTGTTCCGTCAATACCCGGAAAGAGGTTATCGCCGACAGGAATCTTTTCCAAATCGGTTAAACTTACATTTGAGAGCGCCAGCCCACCCTTAACGCCGTTTTGCGGATTCAAATCTACAATAGTCCCCGCTTTTGGCAAGTCGCTACCGCCAATAGTTACCTGCGCCGCAGCAAAAGAGGCGACGCTTAAAAATGCTGCTGTGAGCGCAGCGAAAAGAAAAAGATTAGTTTTCATAACAGTAATATTTAAATTGTGAATCAAATAATAATCGTTGTTTTGTTTTTATTCCTCTGTGTCTCTCTGTGAGTTTTTCCGTGTAACTCTGTGTAATAAAACAGACAGCGGCAACCCTCCCGACCATTTCGGAAGATTGCCGTTATATATGTATATGATGAAAAGACGCAAAAAGACTTCGCGCTGATAACCAGTAATCTAAAAGTTTTTAATAAATGATAAGCCCTTGAATACAAGGAGTTAAGGCGAATGCGGGGGGGGGCTTTTGTAACGAGCTTACTTTTAGCCGGTTAAACCGTCTAAACAGCAAAAATGGTAAATATAGAATACCAGATGTAAGCATCGCTTTGAGTTGATTTTAGATGTTTATAAGAACGGGGCAAAGATAATACTTTTTTTAGTTATTAGTTATTAGAGTGTAGTTTTTAGTGAAAAATATTTTTGCGTGCCTTGCGGCGTTTATTGTTCATTCTTTCAAGGATTATGAACGGTTGCGTACTGAATACGAAAAGACGGGTCAGAAAATTAAAACCCCGACAGCTCTGTACTTGTTACCTGCACTACAAAAGTAACAGGAAAGGGGCAAATTTATTTTGTAAACAAATTTTCACACAATAAATCGCTAACAACCGCACGCTACAGTCGTACATTTTGAGTGGTAACCGGACGACGTTCATTCAATATCTTTTTTGTTTCTACAAAATGTAGAGTTCTGTTTTTTCTAAAACGAATATTTTAGCCGAACAAAGGCGAAAACAGCGTGCATTTCTATTGGTTTTACGGTATAAAAATATTGCGAAATTAGCGATAAATCCAAATTTTCCAGCACGGAAAAATCAAGTGAAAAACCTGCATAAAACGACTTTGCATCAACAAAGTACATTCCTGACAGCGAGCCGTTCAATCGCGGAGAAAAAGGATAACTTGCTTGCGCAAAAATATTCCATTCCGAAATAGAAAG
>JAISXJ010000011.1 GCA_031270565.1 Prevotellaceae bacterium | reverse complement strand
GCTTTTATTTCTCTGTGTCTCTCTGTGTGTTCTCTGTGTAACTCCGTGCAATAAGAAAACTTGGCAACTCTCGCTGCTGAATTTCACAGAGAAGCACAGGACTTGTCCCGCCAAAGCGGGAGGTTTCACAGAGGTTACACAGAGATTTGTCCCTGCGAAACAGCATTATTCACTATTCACTATTCGTTATTCACTAATAAACTACACTCTAATAACTAAAAACTAAAAAAAGGCGTACCTTTGTCCATCTCAAAATGGACAGTCTAATGAATTTTGAACTTCTCGCTACCGACAATCAGTCAGATGCCCGCGCAGGACGGATTACTACCGCGCACGGTATCATAGAAACACCTATTTTCATGCCCGTCGGTACGGTGGCTTCGGTGAAAGCGGTACATCTGCGCGAACTAAAAACCGATATCCTTGCACAAATCATTCTCGGTAATACCTATCATCTCTATCTGCGTCCCGGCTTGGAGATTCTTCGTCAGGCAGGCGGCTTGCACCGCTTCAACGGCTGGGATAAACCCATTCTGACCGACAGCGGCGGTTATCAGGTGTTTTCGCTGAGCGGCACACGCAAACTCACAGAGGAAGGCGTGCTGTTCCGGTCGCACATTGACGGCAGCAGACATCTTTTTACGCCGGAATATGTGGTGGACATACAGCGTATCATCGGCGCGGACATCATCATGGCTTTCGATGAATGTGTACCCGGCACAACACCATACGCCTACGCCAAAGAAGCATTGTCGCGCACGCACCGCTGGCTCGACCGTGGACTGGCGCGTTTCGTCGAGACAGCTCCCCTCTATGGTTACAGTCAAACATTTTTCCCGATAGTTCAGGGCTGCACCTATCCCGACCTGCGACGGGAAGCCGCAGAAACTCTTGCCGCCAAAGAGGCGGACGGTTACGCTATCGGCGGGTTGGCTGTGGGCGAGCCAACCGAAGTGATGTATGAAATGATTACGCTGGTAAACCGCATTTTGCCCCGACACCGTCCACGTTATCTGATGGGGGTTGGCACGCCGGCAAACCTTCTTGAAAGCATTGCTCTTGGCGTAGATATGTTCGACTGCGTGATGCCAACCCGCAACGGACGCAACGGGATGCTCTTCACCCGCAACGGGATTATGAACCTTAAAAACCGGAAATGGGCAACCGACTTCACGCCACTCGACCCCGAAAGCGACTGTTTCGTCGATACCCATTATACCAAAGCCTATCTGCGACATCTTTTTGTCAGTCAGGAGCTGTTGGCGTTGCAGATTGCCTCCGTACATAATCTGGCGTTCTACCTGTGGCTGGTGAGCGAGGCGCGGCGGCGCATTATGGACGGAAGTTTCGCCGTCTGGAAAAAACAAATGACAGTACAAACCATGCAGCGTCTTTAATATGTTTACCCGTATTGACAAATATATTATTCGCAAATATCTCGGCACATTCTTTTTGTCGATTGTTTTAATCATCAGCGTGTCGGTTGTCTTCGACCTGACCGAAAAGCTGGATACCTTCCACACACACAAAGCGCCTCTCTCCGCCATTGTCTTTGATTATTATTTTAATTTTATACCCTTCTTTGCTAATCTCTTTACGCCGCTGTTTGCCTTTATTTCGGTTATCTTTTTTACGTCAAAACTGGCGTACAATACCGAAATTATTGCCATGCTATCCGGCGGAGTGAGCTTTAACCGTCTCCTGCGCCCCTATTTTATGGCGGCAACGCTGATAGGATTGCTTTCGTTTGCGTTAAGCGGTTATGTTATTCCGCCGTCAAACAAGGTACGGCTTGATTTCGAGGATAAATATGTTCAGAAATTCAAAACGGAACTGGCAATGAATGTTCAATTAGAGGTGGAGCCGGGAATCATTGCTTACATTGAACGGTTTGAATCGTCCCGCAATCGCGGCTATCATTTTTCGCTGGAGGAGTTTCGCAACAAAACGCTTGTTTCACGAATGACGGCGCAGTATATTGTTTTCGATTCGCTCAATCAATGGCATGTAACCGACTATCTTATCCGCGATTTTGACGGCATGTACGAAACCATCCGTCGCGGCGAGCGCCTTGATACCGTGATACAGATGGATCCGTCAGACTTTTTTATTTCGGGCAAACAGGCGCCTCAAATGACCAATCCCGAACTGAGCCGCTATCTGACAAAGCAACAAATGCGTGGCGTTGGGGGTGTACAGGCGTTTGAGGACGAGTATCACAAGCGTTTCTCCATGCCGTTTGCCGCCATCATACTCACCCTGATAGGCGTTTCACTCTCTTCGCGTAAAGTGCGGGGCGGTACGGGGCTGCATATTGGCGTTGGCATTGGGTTGAGCGCCGTGTATATCCTTTTCTCAACTGTCTCTTCCACGTTTGCCATTAATGGCAGTATGCCGACGCTGCTTGCCGTATGGCTACCGAACATTATTTTTTCAATAATCGGGCTGGCGCTCTATGTGAAAGCCCCAAAATAGTTTATCTCACCGTGACGATTAAAGAATTTCAGACATATTTTTCCGCACATCCCTCTCTCAGACGGATGAATGACCTGCTACACAACGATGCTCGGCATCTTGTTGTCGGTGGACTGTCCGGCTCGGCGAAAGCGATGGCGTTTAGTGCGCTGTTTGCCGAACAGGAACGGTCATGGTTGATTATTATGGACGATGCCGATGCGGCTGCATATCTCTATCACGACCTCTCGCATCTGCTCTCCGCGCAGCAACTCGCTATCTTTCCCTCGCTTTACCGGAACATTCACCGGCACGGCGTAAAGGACAGAGCCAACGAAATCCTGCGTATTGACGCGCTCAACCGTCTGCAGGACGGGCAACCGTGTATTGTGGTAACCTCGCCTGAGGGACTTCCGGAAAAAGCGCCGTCAGCAGCAGCGTTCAATGCGCGGAAACTGCCGCTTGCCACCGGACAGCACATCGAATGGCAGTTCCTTTGCCGGCAGCTTGAAGAGTTCGGCTTTGAGCAGGTTGACTTTGTCTATGAGCCGGGACAGTTTTCGCAACGCGGAAGTATTGTTGATGTCTTTTCTTTTGCCAACGAACTACCCTACCGGATTGATTTCTTCGGCGATACTGTGGAAACCATTCGCACGTTTAATATTGAAAACCAACTTTCGCTCTCGCAGGAACAGCAAATGACCGTCATTGCCGACTTTCAAACCAATGATGACAGCAAAGCCACCATCTTTGACTTTTTGCCGAAAGAATCCATTGTGGCAATGGATAACTCCCGTTTCGTGATTGACAGAATTAATCAGCTTCGCAATGACGCCTCCGCATCTCCCCAAACGTCGGACGAGAGGACGGAATTACTTGACCGGTTACAGGCTTTCCGTACGGTTGAATGTGGTAAAAGTCTTTTCAACGATGCGGAAAACATTACATTCAACACCGTTCCGCAGCCGCTGTTTCACAAAAATTTTGAGATTGTCGCCGAAATATTTAAACGCTATCTTGCCGACGGTTACCGCCTCTACATTGCCGCCGACAGCAAAAAACAGACCGACCGCATCTCAGCTATCCTGACCGACCGAGGGGAAGATATTCCCTTTACGCCGGTGCTGCAAACCATTCACGAGGGTTTTATTGACCACGATTTGAAATGCGGCTGCTTCACCGACCACCAGATATTTGAACGGTTTCACAAGTTTTCTCTGCGCAGCGATATTACCCGTTCGGGAAAAATTGCCCGAATACTCAAAGAGCTTAACCAGTTTGCTGTTGGCGATTATATCGTGCACATTGACCATGGCATTGGACGTTTCGGCGGCTTGCAGAAAATTGACACCAACGGACGGCGGCAGGAAGTTATTAAACTTCTTTTTCGTGACAACGATGTTATCTTTGTCAACATTCATGCGCTACACCGCATCACCAAATACAAGGGCAAAGACGGCGACGCGCCAACTCTTAGCAAGTTGGGGTCAGGGGCGTGGGAACGGCTGAAAGAACGTACCAAGAGTAAGGTCAAAGACATTGCCCGCGACCTGATTCGTCTCTATGCGCAACGCAAGAATGATGTCGGATTCGCCTTTTCACCGGACTGCAGTCTGCAACAGGAACTGGAAGCCTCCTTTATCTATGAAGACACACCTGACCAGGAAAAAGCCACCCGCGCTGTTAAGGAAGATATGGAACGGGCGCGTCCAATGGACAGACTTGTCTGCGGCGATGTCGGATTTGGGAAAACGGAAGTTGCCATACGCGCAGCCTTCAAAGCCGTTATCGACCGAAAACAGGTTGCCGTGCTTGTACCGACCACCATACTGGCTTTGCAGCATTACAACACTTTTACCGAACGGCTGAAAGATTATCCCTGCAACATTGAATATCTTACCCGCGCCAAAACCGCCAAACAGACCCGTGAAATAGAAAAACGGTTAGCCAACGGTGAAATTCATATCATTATCGGCACGCAAAAATTGCTTTGGAAGAACGTACTCTTTAATGATTTGGGACTGCTTATTATTGATGAAGAACAAAAGTTCGGTGTTGCCATCAAGGAGAAGCTCAAACAGATGCATGTGAATGTGGATACGCTTACGCTCACGGCTACGCCTATTCCGCGCACGCTGCAATTCTCTCTGATGGGCGCACGCGACCTGTCTATTATCAATACGCCGCCGCCAAACCGGCATCCAATTCTCACGGAGATTATCTCTTTTGATGAGGATATTATTCGCGATATTATTACAGCAGAGATAAACCGCAACGGGCAGGTATTTTTTGTTAACACGAGAATCCGGAACAACTATGATTTGGCAGAGAAGCTCAAACAGATTGTGCCGGAGGCACGCATTGCCATTGCTCACGGGAAGTTATCGCCGCAGCAACTCGAAGAGGTCGTTATTGACTTCGTCAACTATGAAGCGGACATCCTTTTGTCAACGACGGTCATTGAATCGGGAATTGATATGCCCAATGTCAATACGATTATCATTAGCAATGCCAATCATTTTGGTTTGAGCGACCTGCATCAGTTACGCGGACGGGTAGGAAGGAGCAACAAAAAAGCCTACTGCTATCTGATTGCTCCGCCAATCAACGAACTGACCGGCGATGCCAGACGACGGTTAAGCGCCATTGAAACATTCACGGATTTGGGTAGCGGCTTCAACATTGCCATGCATGATTTGGACATTCGCGGGGCGGGAAATCTGCTTGGGGCAGAGCAGAGCGGTTTTATTGCCGATCTCGGTTATGATACCTACCAGAGAATCCTTAATGAGGCTATGACGGAGCTGCGCGAAGAAGAATTTAAGGATGTTTTTACCGATGAACAGACCAGCAATGCCGACTCTACAAGTGAATGTATGTTTGAAACGGATATTAATGCGATGTTCCCTGAAAGTTACGTTGCCAGCATACCGGAGAGAATGATGCTTTACCGCGAACTGGATGCCATCACCGATGAATCTTCTCTGCAAGCCTACGAAGCCCGACTTATTGACCGTTTCGGAGCTTTGCCTGCAGAGGCGACGGATTTGATTCAGGTGGTACGGCTGCGGCGCATGGCTGCCGAACTGGGCATTGAGAGACTTATTCTCAAACAGGATATGATGGTTGCCAGCTTTGTGCCGGACACTGAATCGTCCTACTTCCGTTCTGCCGCCTTTGACGCCGTTTTAACCTATATGACTAAACACGGGGATTTTTGCCGGTTAAGTCCGAATAAGGCGCGACCTTCGGTCACGTTTTCGCCTCTGAAAACTATCAACGGCGCGCTGCGTGTACTTTCATCAATCTCTGCAATCCGGCAACAGCAGACCTAATCGTCGGTAGTGTCGTCCAGATAACGGTACACCACAGAGAGAGGATTCATCAGTTCCCGCACCCTGTTAAACGGTACGCAGATGCGAATGGTGCCGCAAACGTACGGCGCTATTTCATACGGTGGAAAAGCATAGACGATGCTATGAGGAGTGATGTAGAGATTGTTATTCGGGATAACGTTGTCGAAAAAAAAGGTTTCGCAGACTCCGGAGGCGCTTTGGCGTTCCAGATGTTCGATGAGTATGCCGGACAAAGGCGTTTCAAAATCGGGCAAAAAAAGGTCGGTTTCGGTGAGTTTGGCGCCGGTGGACAAATCAAAAATATGACAGAAGAGAAGTGTATTGCCGTGTGCGCCGCCGTTATAAACATATTGAGATGCCTCATAGCACATCAGCGAACCACATTGAAAAGTCATATTCCCATCAATAATCTCTTCATAAACGGCGTGACTACGGTCGGTTTTTGCAAACTGGTACTCTTCAAAGGTCTTGGCTGTGTAATCGTGCAACATGGCATCCGGATCTTTTTTCGGTTGCTCAACGGCAAACAGAGGACAGAAAATATGAGACTGCACCATGTCGATAATGGATGGTTTAACTCCTTCACTCAGCAACTCCAGTCGGATAATCATACTAAAATCAGCCGTATCGTTTTGTATGCTGTGATTGAGCTGATAATATGTCGTCCTTATATTATCCTGATTGAATAACTGACAACCTCCTGTCAGGACGACCACACAAAACAGTAAAAAATAAAACAGTTTTTTCATAACAGTAATATTAAAATGGAATTTGGGAATGTAAAGAAAATCCTCACGTAACATAAATTTATAATAATGCAAAATTACTGCTATTTTCTTGACTGAGTAAATTATTTTGTTTTTTTTTAGTTAGCGCAGTGTGAACAATGAAGAATAAATCGTGAATAATGCACGCTGTCAGGCGTTACCCATCACACATCTTTCGCCCTCGTTTATTCATTATTCACTATTCGCAAAAATATTTTTCATTATCCATTATTCATTTTTCATTATTCATTATAAAAAAAAGGTGTATCTTTGCCCCGTTATTGTTCATATCTAAAATCAATACAAAAAGATGCTTACATCTGGGATTCTATATTTACCCTTTTTGCTATTTAGACGGTTTAACCGTCTAAAAGTAAGCTCGTTACAAAAGCCCCCCCCCGTATTTGCCTTAACTCCTTGTATTCAAGGGCTTATCATTTATTAAAAACTTTTCAGTTTAAGCTTAACAGCGCGAAGTCTCTTTGCGTCTTTTCGCCATATACATATACAATTATTGCGGCACATTTCCGGAATTTTCGGAGGCGTTGCCGCTGTGTTTTATTGCCTCCACTACTCCTCGTCTCTGACGAGGAGTTAGTTGGGCGGTCGTTTTTAACGACCTATCTCGTTACAAACATAAAACCAATAAATGCCCTTGTGCCCTTTGTGAAAAAATCTTTGTGCTCTTTGTGGTTTAATATTTTTACCACAAAGACACAAGGGATACACAAAGAACGCAAAGGAGCGAAAAACTGACAACTGACAACTTAATTATATCTATCAATTAATTTAAAACGTGTTTATTATGAAAACTAATCTTTTTCTTTTTGCTGCCCTTGCAGCAGCATTTCTAAGCGTAGCGCCATTTATGGCGGCGCAGGTAACTATCGGCGGCAGCGACCTACCAAAAGCAGGGACGATTCTGGATTTGAATCCGCAAAACGGCGTTAAAGGCGGGTTGGCGCTCTCGAACGTCTATTTGGACAAACTGACGTATATTCCAACCGGTACTAACCTCTTTCCGGACATTATTGCCGGTACAAATGACGATGTAAATCCCGATTTTA
>JAISXJ010000061.1 GCA_031270565.1 Prevotellaceae bacterium | reverse complement strand
GTACTTACGAGTGATGAAATCCAGCACAATGCGGCGTTAGACCAGAAACGTTACCTTGCTCCGCCCACCGTAACGATAAATAACAATCCGTGTACAAATGTAACCGTTTTGTCGCCGAGGATTATTACCTGCTTAGCTCCGCCAGGTACTGTCGGAAAAGCAACTGTTGTAGTAAAGAAAGCAGACGAAACTCATTTATTGACGTTGGGTGAGGATGAATTTGAGTACTACTAGTAGGTAGCCGTTATGCGTTTAGACAAATGATGAAAGCCCCGCGAGGGGCTTTTTTAGTTTTTAGTTAGTAGAGTGTAGTTTTTAGTGAAAAATATTTTTGCGTGCCTTGCGGGGTAAGAACGCCTGACGGCGTTTATTCATTCTTCAACTACACTCTAAACTCTAATAACTACAAACTAAATAAAAGGCGTACTTTTGCACAAAAGAAATATTATGCGTCTGGTTATTGATTCTCATATTCCATACCTTGAAAAGGTTTTTGATGCGGTGGCGAAGGTTGATTATTTACCTTCCGAAGCAATCACGCCTGCAACGACAGTCCACGCCGATGCGCTAATTATCAGGACACGCACCCTCTGTAATGCCGCACTGCTCGCAGGGTCTGCCGTTAAACTGATTGCTTCGGCAACCATCGGGTTAGACCATATTGACTTGAATTACTGTCGGCAACAAGGCATCGCCACAGTGAATGCTCCCGGCAGCAATGCGCGTTCTGTGCAGCAATATATGGCTTCGGCATTGAGTTTCTGGAGTAAAAAGCGCGGCATACCTCTTGAGGGAAAAACAATTGGTATTGTCGGTGTCGGTTGCGTGGGGCGTCTGGTGCAGGAACTGGCGAACACGCTGGGGATGACTGCGCTCTGTAACGACCCGTTGCGTTGCCGAAACGAATATTTGCCCGACTTTGTCTCCCTTGCCGAGATAGCCGAACGCGCCGACATTATCACCTTTCATACCCCCTTAACGTCGGACGGTGCATTTCCGACTTTTCATCTGGCTAACGAAGACTTTTTCAATCATCTGAAACGTATGCCATTAATCATTAATGCGGCGCGTGGAGATGTTGTTGACGAGCAGGCGCTTCTAAGGGCATGGCAGCAACGCAAAGTCGCTGACTTTGTGCTTGATTGCTGGCACAATGAACCTCTCATCAACGACGCTTTACTGCGTGCCTCCCTGCTTGGCACTCCGCACATTGCGGGTTATTCTGCCGACGGCAAAGCCTGTGCGACCCGTATGGTTGTGGATGCCGTCAACCGTTTTTTTGATATGAATCTGCCAGAATACGACATTGATTTACCGCCCCAAAAGCAGTATTGCGTCAATCGCTCGCAACTGCCCGACCTGTTCCTGCAAACCTATGCCATTGAACGCGATTCCGATATGCTCAAAACTCACCCCGACCGTTTTGAAACATTCAGACGTCATTATCCTGTTCGGCGGGAGATATGTTTTTCGGTACGGTAAGGAATATCCCGCAAACAAAAAACAAACAGGGCAACCCCAATTAGGATTACCCTGTTTATTTTCTCAGGTAAAAATCTTTTATTCTTTCTCCAGTGTTACTGTTATCAGAGCATTGAGTACGTTAATTTGTCCCAGTTCTTCACCAAATAGAGTTTTAATCACTTCCGGATCTATCGCGTAATCCAAAGTCAACGCAGTCTTACCATCAAACAGGTATGGTACCTCTTGAGGTTGTGCTGCCACTTCAGTTGTGAGTGATAACGCCTGATCGTCAAATGTATAGCTGCCACTTGCGTCAATAATAATTTCCTCAGGGACAACAACAAAATGTGAGGAAAACTGCTCCCCATCTTCAAAAGTAAATTCAGCGGTAGCCGTTGCCAAGATTTTGGGAAGCAAATTCGGTATCATTGCATTGACAACTTCATTGTCTGTATCAACATTTCCGGTGATATTGGTTGACTTCCATGTGCCGAAGAATTTGTCGTGCACCGCAGGAGGTGGGTCACCAGGCACCGGAACATTATTGTTGCAGGCACTCATCACAATAACTGCCAGTACAACGGCAGTAGATAAAAGCAGGGAAATCTTTTTCATAGACCATTCAATTTTTTTGATTTAACAAATAATATTATTATAAAACATTAGATTCACAATATCATCATTTCAAACTGTCAGAAAAATGACAGCAAAGAAAATCGGGGCAAAGGTATATATTTTTTTCTGATTATGTGAAAAGATTTTGATTATTTTCTTGTGCCCGATGTTTGTCAGACAGCTCCTTATTGCGGCAGCAGAATACGGAAGGTTGTTCCTTTGCCGATTTCGGAAGTCTTGATGAAAATTTTTCCCTGATGGTACTCCTCAATAATGCGTTTTGCCAGAGAAAGTCCCAACCCCCAGCCACGCGCTTTGGTCGTGAATCCGGGTGTGAATATCGTCCGAAAATTCGATCGCTCAATGCCTTTTCCGGAATCCGTTATGTCAATAATAACCGTCCGGCGATCATCTCCTTCGGTCAGGTGGATGGCGATAGCGCCGTTACCCTCCATAGCATCCACAGCGTTTTTGCAGAGATTTTCTATCACCCATTCAAAGAGTGAAATGTCGAGTTTGGCGGTCAGGCTACGGTCGGGAGCAGTGATTGCATAGGAGACTTTGCTTGATGTGCGTTTTTTCATATAGTTCACGGCATTATCAAGCGTCTGAAACACATTTTCCGGCATGCAAACAGGCGGCGAACCGACCTTTGAAAAGCGGCGGGCAATGGTGTTGAGCCGCGCTACGTCTTTGCCCATTTCGGCAATGACTTCATCGTTCACGTGACGCTCCTTGAGGATGGCTTCCCACGCCAGAAGCGACGAAATAGGCGTGCCCAACTGATGCGCCGTCTCTTTGGACAGCCCCACCCAGACACGATTCTGCTCCGCTTTTTTGTCGGAGGCAAACGCCCAAAACGAAATCGCCAAAAAGACGATAATGATAGAGAGTTGTATGTATGGAAAATAGGCAAACAGTTTCAACAGAATAGAATCGTCGTAATAAATATACTGTTTTTCAGTAGGAGAATAGAAGATTTCAATGGGCGCATTAACGCTTTTGAGCCGTTTTATCTGTCCGGCAAAGTAGGTATTCTGGTCGCCTTTTACTCTCGGAAAATTCACCGATGAAATATAATTCCCCTGCTCATCGGCAATGATTACAGGGATATTTGTGTTATTCTCAATAATTTTCCACATAAAATCAAAATCGGGGTCGGTATTGCTGAGATCGTTGAAACGCCGTACAGCTTCCGCCCAAAACTCTATTTTATGCCGCTCTTCGATGGCAAGCCGCTGGGCAAGCCTATCAGTGAAGATAAGCGAGAATCCTATTATTAGCAGCGCTATCAGGAGAAGAAAAATACGGTGGTATCTGGTCAGTTGCATAGTGTATTTATTAAAAAGTCAAACAGCTAATAACGGTCTTAAACAGTTTCCCGTGTGAGAAGACAGACAGGCGGCAATCTGTTCCGGCGTGCCTTCGGCTACCAGATAGCCGCCCTCCTCACCACCTTCAGGACCGATGTCTATGACATGGTCAGCGCTTTTGATGACATCAAGATTGTGTTCGATAATCAACACCGTGTGTCCTCTCTTCAAAAGGGCATTGAAAGCGCCAAGCAATGTTTTTATGTCGTGTGCATGCAGTCCGGTAGTCGGTTCGTCGAAAATAAAAAGCATCGGCGACTGCGTTTCGCCTGAGAGAAATGATGCCAGCTTCACACGCTGATTCTCGCCGCCGGAGAGCGTATTCGACGCCTGACCAAGTTTGATGTAGCCAATGCCCACTTCCTGCAACGGTCGCAACCGTTTGACAATCCGTTTCTCCATGTTTCCGTTTTGTTTTTCAAAAAAGGCAATCGCTTGGTCAATGGTCATCTCCAGTATGTCGTGAATGTGCTTGCCGAGATAACGTACCTCCAGTACATCCGCTTTAAAGCGGCGACCGTGACAGGCATCACATTCAAGTTCCAGGTCTGCCATAAATTGCATCGGCACAACCTCTACGCCCGTACCCAAACAGGTTTCACAGCGACCTCCTTCCTGATTGAACGAGAAATGGAGCGCCGAAAATCCCATCTGCTTCGCTAATGGCTGTTCGGCGAAAAGCCGGCGAATTTCATCGAACGCCTTGCTGTAAGTGGCAGGATTTGAGCGCGACGTTTTGCCTATCGCGTTTTGATTGACAAATTCTGCCGACGAGATAAGATGCAGACTTCCGGTGATTTGTCCCGACAGGGGAACAGCATCCGTTATGCCGCTGCCCAAACAGCCTTGAAGACCGGAATAAAGCACATCGCGCACCAGAGATGATTTTCCCGATCCGCTTACACCGGTAACCACCGTCATAACGCCAATCGGAAATCTGACGTTAATATTCTTCAGATTGTTATGCGAAGCTCTTTTAACTTCAATGAACGATGTCCAACGTCGCCGTTTTTTGGGTACGGGAATCTGCTCGTTACCTGTAAGATATTTGAGGGTACAGGAGTTTTCGATGTCGGCGGGAGAACTCTCCTGCGGGATACCGCAATAGACCACATTCCCGCCCAGACTTCCCGCCAGAGGTCCCATATCCACCAGATAGTCGGCGGCTTTTATCATTTCAGAATCGTGTTCTACCACTACAACGGTATTTCCAAGCGCCTGCAATCGGCGCAACACCGTTATCAGCCGCGCCGTATCACGTGCGTGCAGCCCGATGCTCGGCTCGTCCAGCACATAAAGCGACCCGACCAGAGCGCTTCCAAGTGATGTTGCCAGATTTATTCGCTGACTTTCTCCGCCCGAAAGGGTGTTCGACGGTCGGTTGAGCGTTAGATAGCCCAGCCCGACATTCACCATAAAATTCAAACGGCTGGTAATCTCCACGAGCAAACGCTGTCCCGCTTCGACATCACGGGCAGGGAGTTGTAGGTTGGCAAAAAAGGCTTGCAATCCGGTTATGGGCATATCCACCAACTGCGTAATGGACTTGCCGCCGATATGCACATATTGCGCTTCGGTTTTGAGGCGCGTGCCGTTACAGGCGCTGCAAACAGTCATCCCGCGATACCGCGCAAGCATTACACGGTATTGAATTTTGGACTGTTGCGATTCAATAAACTTAAAAAAATCGTCGATACCCTTGAAATAATCGTTCCCCGTCCAGAGCAGTTTTTGTTGCGCTTTGGATAACTCATTATAGGGTTTGTGAATGGGGAAATCGAATTTGTCGGTGTTGTAGATAAGTGTATTTTTCCATGTGTTCATCACTTCGCCGCGCCAGCATGCCACGGCGTCGTCATAGATGGAAAGCGATTTGTCCGGAATCACCAAATCGGGGTCAATGCCGATGCTTTTCCCGCAGCCGCCGCACGCAGGACACGCTCCAACCGGATTATTGAAACTGAACATCCTTTCACTTGGCTCCTCAAAGGTGATGCCGTCGGCTTCAAATGCCTGTGAAAACGTTTTCCGAAAAAGATTATCCTCATCGTCCCGAAAGGCAATGACACATTTATTATTCCCCTCAAAGAAAGCGGTCTGCACCGAATCGGCTAAACGGTTTTTGGTTTCCTGACTGTGGTCAACCATGATGCGGTCAATAAGCAGATGCAGCTGGTCGTTCCATGCCATGTCGGGTTGACGTTCCGGCAGTTGTGTGAAACGCATAATCTCGCCGTTAATCTCTATGCGGCTGAATCCCTGTCGGGCAAGCAGGTCAAGGTGTTCGGCAAGCGTGCGGTCTGCAACGGGTATGATTGGCGCCAGCAAAAAGACAGCCGTTTCTTTTTTCAGCTGCATAATGGCATCCACCACGTCTGAGATGCTGTCTTTTGTTATTTCGTTTCCTGAAACGGGAGAAAAGGTATGTCCGATACGGGCAAAAAGCAGTTTAAGATAGTCGTAAATCTCTGTGGAAGTGCCTACCGTCGAGCGCACATTGCTACTGATGACCTTTTGTCGAATGGCGATAGAGGGCGGCAATCCCTTGATATAATCCACTTCCGGCTTGTTCATCCGTCCGAGAAACTGCCGCACATAAGCCGACAGGCTTTCCACGTAGCGCCGCTGTCCTTCGGCATAGAGCGTATCGAACGCCAGCGACGATTTGCCACTGCCCGAAAGTCCCGTTATCACCACCAGTTTATTACGTGGGATAGCCAAATCAACCCCTTTCAGATTGTGGACACAGGCGTTTTTTATCTCTATAGAGGCATTGCTGGGCATAATTTTTAACGGGCTTTTTGACTGATTGAAGAAAGGGTGCCATAAGGCGTAAACGCCACCTGAATGGTGGATGAATCGAACATGTCAGCCGGCAGATGTGTGGTATAGCCGAATTGCGGCATCGGGCAATAGAGTTCTTGCCGTTGTGTCAGTCCGTCGGTCAGCGTGATATGCGCTTTGCCGGGGACATTATAGAAGATGCCGAAGGTTTTTTCTTTTTTTGCTTTGGGGTCAACCGGCGGCAAAGGTGGCGGTGAGACGCCGTTTATATTGAGAAAAATGGGACGCCCCGCCAGATTATCGGCAGTTACCGTGCCAAGTATATCCGAAAAACGAAACAACAGTACGCTCTCCTGCATCTGTTTCGGAATAAAGGTAAATGTTTTATATGTGTGCAGGATAGCCGTCTTTCCGACAAACAGCGCTACCAGCTCGCGTTCGGCGTCGTCAAGGCGGGCTAACATTATTTTGAGTGATTCGCCGTCAGGAATATTATTTCCGTTGCACGAGAGCAGTTCCATACGGTTTTCGCGGATGGCATATATCTGCTGCGCCGCCAGTTCCGCCATTTTGGGGATGGAACTTGCCACCAGCGCCTCTCCGCCAAGCTGAGAAAGGTCGAAAGTAATGACGCTATCCGCTGCCGTCGGCGTTACAAGCTCTCGAAGTGTAACCGTTTGTTCCACAGGCATATTGACGCTGCGAATAACACCGTTATCGTCGAGCGTCAGAAGCGATGCCACAGATTTGGCGTTGATATTCACGAGACAGGCTTTTGTACTGTCGGCAATAGCGCGTTCGGCGAGGCGGAGGTCTGTCAGTTGCCACTGCCGCGTTTCGGCGGTGATGACCTCTTTAACACCCAAAAGACGGGTGGCATAATTGGCAAACAGTCCGGGTTTCCGGATGGTTAATTGCGACAGAGCGGTGATGTCAATAGCAGTTTGCGGCAGGTAATAAACCACTCCGTGCGTCGGTGATGTGGCGCCGGAATAATCTGTTACGGATGTTTGTCCGTTAAGGCAAAGCAGTTTGCCTGTGCAAAACAGAAAGACAAATAGTTTTTTCATTACAACGAAGATATTCTGCTAAAATTGGTTGGCAAAGGTACAATATTATCAGTTAATAGTTTTCAGTGCTTACTCCGCAGGTCGCTGACCTGCGGTTATGAAGATGTTGCCTTGCAGGCAGTCTGGGAAGCCGTTTTTTGCCCGTTAGGGCATAAATATCAATAGAAAAACAGCTTTAAACAGGCGTTTTTGTCCGTCAGGACATATACCGTTAATGTCCTACGGACAATTCGGGCAGATAAAAATGGTTGTTTCTATTGATATATAAGCCGTAAACGGCTAATAGATACTCACTGAAAACTGAAAACTGAAAACTGAAAACTAAACTCTAAAAACTAAAAACTAAAAAAAAATCACTATTCATTATTTCGCGCCTTGTCAACTGATAAAATCCAGACATTCGCATATTTCTTCACGCGATACGGTCTGATTGATTTCCACTTGCCCAATTGCCCGCAGAAGCGTACAATGGATTTGGGCGGCACAATTTTTTTTGTCGTGAATCATAATACGATGGATGTCATCATAGTGTTGACATGAGAATGGTAGCGGCGGATAATGCGCTTTGGCAAACGCCAGTAACTGCAACACCACCGCCTTGTCCAAGCCCAGACGACTGTGTGAGAGCAGCGTCTCGCAAACAAGTCCCCACATCACTGCCGTACCGTGCAACAGCGGGTGATTGATTTTGTGTGACAGCATCTCAAAGGCATGACCGAAGGTATGTCCCAGATTAAGCGCCTTGCGCAGATTCTTTTCGCGGGGGTCGGAACGGACAAAACGCCGTTTGACAGCAAGGTTATCGCTCAGCAGTTGCGCAAATGCTGCCGATGCCACCTCTGCGCCGTTGGCGAATGTACGGCTGAGCAGCTCCGGACTGTCAATCAGGGCGTGTTTCACCATTTCGGCAAAACCGGAATAGCGGTTCTCAGGGTCTAACGAGTAAAGAAATGGCAGATAGATAATAGTTGTCAAGGGTTCGGCAAAAACGCCGATTTCATTTTTCAGTCCGAACAGATTGATTCCCGTTTTGCCTCCAATAGCAGCATCTACCGCTCCTAAAAGGGTGGTTGGAAGGTTTATGAATGGCATGCCGCGCTTGAATGTTGCCGCAGCAAAGCCTCCCAAATCCATTACCATCCCCCCGCCGAGATTGACAAGCAGGGAATGACGGGTGGCGGCGTGTTCCACAAAAGACCGCCACAGAACGGCAGTTGTTTCAAGATTTTTATGACCTTCGCCTGCCGGAATAACGATGCTATGCGCCCGTGCGGCATCCGGCAACTGTTCCAGAACAACCGGCAAACACGCCTGATGCGTGTAACTGTCGGTCAAAATAAAAAGCGCATCGCATCTGCAATCTGCCATTGCCTTGCGCAGGCTTTCGCCAAGATTCTCTTTAATAATCATTGTTCAAATAACGGATGCACAAAAGTAGTGATTAAAACCTGCAATGCGCCTGCGAAGATTTTTTGCAGCCGGTTTTCTTCACGGAAACAATTTTTATGGAGCGCTCACGTTTTAGAAATGAGTAAAAAAACAATTATGAAGAAAAGAGAACGCATCCTCTGGGTGGATGATGAAATTGACCTGCTGCGCCCCTATCTGATATTTCTCAGCGAGAAGGGTTACGACGTTGCTACGGCTACCAACGGCATCGACGCCATAGAGATGTGCAGCCGGCAGGCGTTTGATATGGTGTTTCTGGATGAAAATATGCCCGGGTTAAGCGGCTTGGAAGTGTTGGCGGTGATTAAGCAGCAAACGCCGAATATGCCGGTGGTGATTATCACCAAAAGCGAAGAGGAGAACATTATGGATTTGGCTATCGGAAATAAAATAGCGGATTATCTTATTAAACCCGTTAATCCGAACCAGATTCTGATGACACTTAAAAAACATCTTCACAAACGCGAAATCCTGACCGAACAGACCACTTCCGGCTATCGTACCGAATTTGGACAGATTGATATGCAAATCTCGGAATCGCTTTCGGCGGAGCAATGGCTTGAACTTTACCGGCGGTTAGTTTACTGGGACATAACGCTCGACGAAGCCGAAAGCGAGTTGCACGACCTGCTGGAACAACAGAAAGCCGAAGCAAACGGCGTATTTGCCAAGTTTATAAAAAACAATTATCACACTTGGTTTGAACAGCCGGACTCCCGTCCGATAATCAGTCCCGACCTGTTCAAAAAACGGATATTCCCACTCCTTGACAACGGAGACAAGGTGTTTCTGGTGGTTCTGGACAATTTCCGTTACGACCAGTGGAAACTGATTCAGGAATTGCTCGGCGACTTCTTCACCTTTGAGAGCGAAGAACTCTATTACGCCATCCTCCCGACGGCGACGCAATACGCCCGTAATGCTATTTTTTCGGGTTTAATGCCGTTACAAATCAAAGAGAAATACCCTAATCTCTGGGTGGAAGAAGAGGAAGAGACAGGAAAAAATCTGCACGAGGAAGCGCTTATTGCCACTCAACTGGAACGATTTCGGCGAAAGGAAACCTTTTTCTATACGAAAATAAATCATTCGCAAGCCTGCGAAAAACTGATAGAGCAACTGCCGGCGCTTGAGCATAACCCGCTAAACGTCTGCGTCATGAATTTTATTGACATTCTGTCGCATGCGCGAACAGATTCAAAAATGATTCGCGAACTGGCTTCCACAGAGAAGGCATACAGGGCTTTGGCGGTATCTTGGTTCAAGAATACATCCGTATTTATGCTTTTTAAGGAGTTGGCCGGAAGGGGTTTTAAGGTGGTTGTAACCACAGATCACGGAACAACCTTTGTTACGAAACCGATTAAGGTGGTTGCGGATAAGAGCACCAATGTCAATTTGCGTTATAAGGTCAGCAAGGCGATAACGTATAACAGGAAGGATGTTTATGAGGTGTTGCAGCCGGCGCAGGTAGGTTTGCCAAGTCCGAATATCAGTTCTGCCTACATCTTTGCTACCAAATCGGATTTCTTTGTTTATCCGAACAATTACAACTATCACGCGAACTATTATAAGAACACATTCCAGCACGGGGGCATCTCCATGGAGGAGATGATGACGCCTCTGGTGGTTATGTCGGGAAAGAACGGTTAATAACGAATAGTTTTTTCGAGTTTTTATTTCTCTGTGTCTCGGGCTGATGGGAGGAAAGGAGATGCCCGCGCCTGCTTTCTTAACAAAATGTTGAAATTATAGCTGATAACATTTGCCGGTCGTATGCCGTCTCTTGATAAGAATGTCGTAATTTTGCCGCCTAAAAACACAGATATGGAACAGAAACGTCCCGCTACAAAAAAGCCGAAACCCATAGTGCAACCGCTTGACTATGGCAAGGTGCCGCCTCAGGCGCTCGAACTGGAAGAGTTGGTGCTTGGCGCATTGATGATTGAACACAGCGCTCACGATATTGTCAGCACTCTGCTTAAGCCTGAAAGTTTCTACAAGGAAGCACATCAAAAAATCTACGCGGCAATCGTTGACCTTGCAACACGACAGGAACCCGTCGACCTGTACACCGTGCAGGAACAACTCAAACACAACGGTACACTCGAAGAGGCGGGCGGCGCGTACTACATCGCTATGCTGACCGCTAAAGTGGCGTCGGCTGCCCATCTGGAGTTTCACGCCAAGATTATCGCCCAAAAATATCTGGCACGCGAACTAATCCACTTTGCCACCACAGTGCAAACCAAAGCGTTTGACGACTCTATGGACGTGGACGACCTGATGCAGGAGGCAGAAGGCAAACTCTTTGAAATGTCGCAACGCAATACGCAACGGGAGGTTACACAGATAGACCCGATTATAGCCGAGGCAATCGCACGCATCCAGACTGCTGCCAATATGGACGGCAATTTAAGCGGTATTCCAAGCGGATTTCATGCTCTGGATAAAATCACGTCGGGATGGCAAAAGTCAGAGTTGATTATCGTAGCCGCGCGTCCGGCTATGGGAAAAACCGCCTTTGTGCTGTCAATGGCGAAGAATATAGCTATCGATCATCATCTCCCCGTAGGTCTGTTTTCGCTTGAGATGTCCAACGTGCAGTTGGTAAATCGTCTAATAATGAATGTCTGCAAAATCCCCGGAGACAAAATCAAAAGCGGACGCTTAGAGAAATACGAATGGGCACAGCTCGATGCCAAACTTCACGACCTTGAAGGCGCACCAATTTATGTGGATGATACGCCAAGTCTCTCCATTCTTGAGCTGCGCACAAAAGCCCGCCGTTTGGTGCGCGAACACGCCGTAAAGCTTATTATGATAGACTATTTGCAGTTAATGAACGCTTCCGGTATGAATTTCTTCAGCCGCGAACAGGAGGTCAGTCTTATTTCGCGCTCGCTCAAGGCGCTGGCAAAGGAGTTGGACATTCCCATTATTGCCCTGTCGCAATTGAATCGTAACCTTGTAAGTCGCGGAAGCGATTCGGTGCACGAAGCCAAAAAGCCGCAACTCTCCGACCTGCGCGAATCGGGCGCTATCGAACAGGATGCCGATGTGGTATGCTTTATTCATCGTCCGGAGTACTATAAGATTTTTGAAGACCCCGTAACACACAAGGATATGCGTCGGGTGGCGCAAATTATTATCGCCAAGCACCGCAACGGCGCCACAGGAGAGGTTGATTTGCGTTTTGTTCACGAATATACCCGCTTTATGAACGAGTCGGAAGATATAGATGTCATAACCGTAGGTTCGAGGTCAAACAACACCTCCGACTATCCTTCCGCGGACGACTTACCGGCATACGAACTGCCGCCAAGTTCGGACGTGCCTTATTAGACAGCACAGGCATTACGCCCGCCCCTTATGGCAAAAATACAGGAGGCTGTTCCGCTTTGGAAACAGCCTCCTGTATATGTTATGTACGGAAGATGTTAGATTTTCTCGAACCGTGCCTGAAAGAAACGCAGGTATTTGGGTTCGTAAACCATTTTCAAGCCACGTGCCTTGTCGCGCTCCTGATAGAGTTCGATGATAGCATCGGCAACCACGTCGAAATGCGACTGGGTGTAAACCCTGCGCGGAATGGTCAAACGAATCGTCTCGAGCTTGGGATGATGTTCTTCACCTGTTTTGGCATCACGTCCCGCCGAAACAATACCGCGCTCCATCGAACGAACGCCCGAATGAACATACAGGTCGGCAGCCAACACCTGAGCCACATACTGACTCTGCGGGACGGTCGGATAGAACGCTTTGGCGTCAATAAAGACACCATGCCCGCCCACAGGACGAACAATAGGGATGTCGGCAGCCAAAAGCTTGTTGCCAAGATATTCGGACTGCGCCACCCGATGCGCCATCACATGATCCTGACAAGCCTCAAGCATTCCGCGAGCCATAGCCTCCATATCGCGTCCTGCCATACCGCCATACGTTTGCAACCCTTCGTAAACCACTACCATATTGCGCATGGAAACTGCCAAATCATCGTCGTTACAGGCAGCAAAACCACCAATATTGGTATGAAAATCTTTTTTCCCCGAACAGGTAGCTACATCGGAACAGGAACACATCTCACGCAAAATCTCTTTCACGGATTTGTCTTTGTATCCGGGTTCACGCTGTTGGATGAGGTAGGCATTTTCCATAGCACGTGTTGCATCAAGCACTACTTTTATGCCGTTTGCCTGAGAAAGTTTGTACACGGTACGCAGGTTTTCCATAGAAACGGGCTGTCCGCCTGCGAGGTTCACCGTTACGCCGATTGTGATGTAGGCAATGTTTTTAGCGCCTACCTTGTTAATGAGCTGCTCATATTTATTCAGGTCAACATTCCCTTTGAAAGGATTGGTGTTGTAGGGGTCGTGCGCCTCGTCAACGATAACGTCCACAAAGATACCGCCCTGCAACTCCTGATGAGCGCGTGTTGTGGTGAAATACATATTTCCCGGTACATACTGTCCGGCTTTGATGAGCGCCTGCGACACCAGATTTTCCGCGCCGCGCCCCTGATGGGTAGGAACAAGATGTTTATACCCAAAACAGTCGTGCATGGCTGCCTCAAGGTGATAGTAGTTCTTGCTTCCTGCGTAGGCTTCATCGCCAAGCATAATGCCCGCCCACTGGTTTTCACTCATGGCATTGGTGCCGGAATCGGTAAGCAGGTCAATGTAAACATCTTCACTGCGAAGCAGAAATGTGTTGTAACCGGCTTCTTTCATTGCTTTTTCGCGGTAAGCGCGGTCGGTCATTTTGAGCGGTTCTACCATTTTGATTTTGTATGGTTCCGCCATTGGATTAAATTTCATGGTTCTATTTGTTTTTAAAAGTTGATAGAAAGGTTTTATTATTATGTAATAAGAACAGGCTTTATTATTATGGGGGCTTCTAAAAATTAGATTTTTCAAGGCTTGCCATTGAGGTAAAAGCGGAGTTTACTAACGTAAATGAGCATTTTACCGAAAGAGCGTAACGCAGAAAAAGCAATTTTTAGAAGT
>JAISXJ010000144.1 GCA_031270565.1 Prevotellaceae bacterium | reverse complement strand
CGGAGTGTACGGGTGCGCTCCGCAAGGTCTTTCTCCCTGCGGCAATAGCCGTGGAGTTCGTCGGCGAACCCGCTAAGGGCGGTATCCTTGGCGTCGTCCTCCGCCGTTTCGATGTTGCTGAAAATTTTCAGTAACTCTCTGTGAATGATTCGTTTCATCTTCTTTTGATTTTAATGGTTTATGAAATGGATGTATAAAAAACGCAAAAGCCACCCTTGGGAATGAATCCAAAAGTGGCCTTGCAAATAGATAACTGAGACTTTGTTAAAACCGGTACGCCAGCCCTGCCGAAAGCAACAGCCTGTCCCACGTGTCGCTGATTTTGTATTTCAGTTCGGCATTGAGAATCAGTTTGTCGGTCAGCTTGTAGTCGATGCCCCCGCCGAGGTTAAAGGCTATATCCGATGTGGAGCCGCTACTGCCATAGCTGCCGTATTCGCCCAAGTCCACCGAATAATCGTAACCGTAGTTCAGGATACCCAAGCCAGCCAGCGGATAGACCGTAATCTTGTCGGCTACCGGAAACAGCCAGTGAGCGTTCACGCTCAAGTCCCACATCGTGAGGTAATCCTTTTTCAGGAAGTAAGTAAACGAGCCTTCCAGACGGAGGGGGTTCGTTACATTGTACTGGAACTTGGCTCCGATACCGTAGTTGGTAAAGCTGTCGCCCGAACCCAGTAGTAAATTGCCGCCTGCAGCCATGTCGCCTTTTTCCTGCGCATTGGCTGCCACACTCATTGTAAACACTGCGATTGCCATAACCGCTACTTTTCTAAAAATACTTTTCATTGTTTTACCTGTTAAAATTATTATTACTGTGATGATTGGTTCTCATTACTATTGCCGTCATTTGCTTTCAGGTTATCCCTTATTTTGTGGAGTTCCTTTTGCACCATCTCCATCTTGCGGAGTGATTGCATAAAGGCGTGATACTCCGCGTCGGGAATGTAAATGACCTTGTCGTCGTCCGGCCATATTCCCTGCCCGTTATCCTTGTCATTTGTGTCCATCTTTGTTTGAGTTAGAGTTTTACGAACTCAACCCGCCTGTTCTTTGCTCTGCCTTCATCCGTACCGTTGTCGGCAATGGGGGAACTTTGGCCTTTGCCTGCCGATTTCAGGCGGTCTTTCGACACGCCCATTTCCACCAGTTTGGCAACTACGGCTGCTGAACGCTCGTCGCTCAATTTTTGGTTGGTTGCTGCCGAGCCGGTGCTGTCGGTATGTCCTTCAACGGAGAATTTCAAACCGGGATTGTCCTGCATCAGCTTGGCGATGCGGTTGATTTCACCCATTGATTCGGGCTTTATCGTGCTTTTGCCCACGTCAAAGGTGATGCCGTAGGTGATGAATTTGCCATCGCTCATCATCCGGTCGTACAATGGCACTGCGCCTTTGGCGATGCGGACGTTGGTAATGGCTGTCCTATGGTCGCTCCAATGCGAATTGTTGATTTTCATTGACTTTGGTGCTGCCATATTTGGAATATTAACCACCCTTACGCCATTGATGTAAGCTTTAAATGCCCGTTTGTTGAACGAAACAGCAAGATGACTCCACGAATCAATTTTTTCTTTCCAATCCACATTCCCATTTCTGATTTCGCCGGAAGAAGTTTTATAGTTCCAATTCACACGCCCTTCGGCAAATTGAAGAGAAATTACATCACTGCCTTTTTCATCAAGAAGGTGCAAAGTGTAATTTTGACTTGGCATTTTATTGGTTTCCGTAAAATTATTGACCCAATAATCCAATTCGATAGTAAACACATCGGGCAGATAGCTTTTCATATCTTTTATCAACGGGGCAACTGTAGAAGTGCTTCCTGCTTCGAGATTGATACATTTTAAGCCGTCAATGCTTGCTACTTCTGCATTACCGTTCAACAAATCCCACTGCGAGGGAAATTCGCCTAACTGTTCGTTGGCGAGGTCATCAGAGAAAATAATCTCGTCGCCCGGCACGAAGTCCGATTTGGCATACGCCATTTCTGCGGCTTTCACGCCTTTCTGTGGTTGTCCCGTAGAGACGCCCGAATCGGGTGTCTCTACAATATTGCCGTTTTTATCCTTATAGGTATCGGGGTCGGTGGCTTTGTCAATCGTCTTGCCAACGGCTTCTTCCGTCTTCTGTTCCGCCTTGCGGACGGTGGCGTTCTTGGCAGCATTCTCAACGGCTTTGCCTAAACGCTTGCCGAACTGCGCCTGCGCCGTGCCGCATACGAGCAACAGCACAAGGCTTGCTAATAAAAATCTGCTTGATTTCATTTTCTTGCTTTGTTTAATTTGTTTTTGAAGGGACTTACAATTTTGGATTTTACGGCAACGCATTTACAATCGTGCCATCGCAAAGTTCCACATTGCCGCCATTGTTGTTGGCAAAGCGCTCATTTGTGCCTGTATGATTGACAACGCAATCGCAATGTCCGCTACCCCAGTGTACGCCTAAGCCCTGATTGTTGCGAATGGTGCAGTTATTGAGCGTTACAATGCCACCATACGACAAACCGATAGCGTAATCTTTGTTGTATTCGATTATTGTCCAGTTCAGCGTACTGCTTGCCTTGTCGGTGTTGAAAGTTAAACCGCCGTAATAGCCCCAATAATAAGTTTCGCCTGCAGGGCGGGTGAAAATCACCGGTCTTGCTGCCGTGCCGTTGGTGATAATACTGCCCGAATTATCATCGGCGTCTGTTTGTGTGTTAAATGTTGAGCCGTTTTCCGACATATAGAATGTAACACCTGCATTTATCGTCAAAGTGTGATAGACAGGAAAAGCCTCTACAATGTAATACGGAACGCTTGTCGGGTTGATGGTAATGTCAGTGTTTATTTCGTACATAGCCCTGTCAATCAAAACATAAGGTTTTCCGTTGCCGACCGTCATATCGGAGGTTTCATCAAATTTCAGCACTTCGTTAAAACTCCACATCGCAGCAGGCGACAAATTGCAGTTTTCAATCACATTGTGGTCGAAAGCCGTAATGTTGATATGACCTCCGTAAGCCGACAAACCATTGACCTGCGAGCCTGAAATTTTGCAGTACTGCATTCCAAGTTTTGCGCCAACCAATTCTACCACTGCGGGATAAACACCATCGTGCGTTCTTCCGCCATTGATAAAATCAACGTACTTGAGTTGGTTGTCGGTATCGCTCTCAATAACAACCGACGACCAACTTCCTTTCGTTGCCCCGCCTTTCAAGGTGACATGCCCGCTTTTTGTGCCGGGAGTTGCAGACAGGTTGCCCGCCGCATCGAGTTCCCGAAGTTTATCTTCACCAATCATCTTTACGGTTGCACCGCTTTTCACCCTAATACCACCGCCGCTCTGGGAAAAGCGGATGGTAGTTCCCGGCAACACGGTCAGGGTTTTCTCTATTTCCAACAGGCGGTTATGGGCATCGTTATACACGTAATTAATCGCCATGCCCGGTACGCCAAGCACACGTTCTTCCGTTATCGCCGTGCCCGTGATTTCAATCTCACCGTCGGCAAAGGGCGTAAGGCTTCCACCTGTGGCAGTACTGTTATCGGTAAAGGTGATGTTCCCCGAAATGCCTGTAATTCCGTTCGCCGTTACGTTTACGGTGAAAGGCGCTCCGCCTGTGGGAGTGAGCGTAAGCGCTTCGCCGACCGAAGAAGTAACCACGCCCGTAGAAGTTTTCACTTCGCCGGACTTATCGACATAGAGCAACACGTAGGTGTCGGTTACCGTAGCCGTTGATTTCAATAGGTTTTTGCTAACTTTCAGCGTATAAACCTTTTCGGCGTTGGCGGTCGTGCTGACGTAGGTTTTCCCGATTTCAGCAATTCCGTTGTCGGGTTCCGGCGTTGGGTCGTCTTTTTCGCAACCCGTGAACAACATGATACTTACTGCGAAGCAGGCAACTGTCGCCGCCACATTCTTCAAACTGATTCTGAAACTTTTCACTTCTCTTTTTGATTTATATTATACATAAGATTTAATTTTCAACTCTCCATTGAGTTTGACAGTGCAAAGTTCGGGAGCGAAAAATTCCCCTCCTACACCCAAAATGGGTGAAAATTCAATTACAGGTGAAAAATCACCCATTTTGGGTGAGTGGCGGCATCCGAATACTTCTTACCTTTGTATCCGGATTTATTAGTACTTTTGTGCTGATTTCCTAACAGTTAAATTCATAAATTTTGATTATACAGATATGAATACAAGGAAAATATTTTGGACAGTTGTAATTGTCGTATTGCTTTTGCCTTACGTGTCATTTGCACAATACACCGACCACCGCAACCACAAAGTGGATTCGCTCGAACAGGTATTAGCGACCAACCCGCCGACGGGTGAAGAATTATCGCAAATCTATTACCAGTTAGCAGCGGGATATATGCAAATTGATAATCGAAAATCAATGTATTATGCACGTAAACGAATTGAGCTTGCAAATAAGGAAAAACATTACAAAGCCTTAGCTACTTCATACGGACATATAGCCATACTTTATTACGGCGCAAGCCAATACGACAGCGCTCATTTTTACTACGAAAAAGCATTGAAAGCTACCGCATATATGAAAACTAAAAAAGACGCAAAGGGTTATACGGAAAAAACTATCGACGACGCCTATTCCCAAATCTATGCCAACATGGGCAACCTCTATAATATTCAAGGGAAATATCACGCAGCCATAGAATACTATACCAAAGCATTGAAAATATTTGAAAAACACGGTTGGAAGGAAAGTCAAGCCATTGCATATATGAATATTGGAGAAATGTATCTTTCTATGGATAACTATGAACAGGCGGAAATCAATTTTACAAAACTATACGCTATCGGACAGGAAATAAACGATTCGTTGATAATCATGTATGCTGATAAGGAATTAAGTGCATTGTATCTTATACAGAAGAATTATGGCAAAGCATTGGAACATGCCGAAGCCGCCCGTCGTTACATTTTTATCCATCCCGAAGAAGGGGAAGATTCCAAAGCCATTATCTTTAATTTGTTTGCACAAATCTATTCAGAAGGATACAATGATATTGGTAAGGCGGAAAACTATATCCGTCAAGCCTTGCAAATATCCGATTCAACCCTGATTACGCCGCGCGAAAAAGCGGTATCCCTGCGCCTGCTTTCCTCTATCCACCTGAAACGCGGCGAATGGCGCAAAGCCGAACAAACTGCCCTCGAAGCCCTTGCTACCGACGATACCGAGCCGGGCAATACATTATCCCTGTATGAAAATCTGGCAAAAGCCTATACAAAATTAAGCGACAGCGACAAGGCTTGGGAATATTTCGACAAACACAATGAGCTGCAAGCCTCTTGGTCGAATAAACACTACCAGTCGGCTATCCGCGAAATGGAAACGAAATACGAAACCGAAAAGAAAGAAACAAAAATAGCCGCCCTCGAAGATGAAAAGCGGCTGATGATTTGGTTAAGCATTGCCGGAGGCGCAGTGTTGCTGCTGGCATTGGCGGCGTTCTTTTTCCTTTGGCGTTGGACGGTGCAGAAGAAACGCCTTGCCGAAAGCCAAATCAAACAGTT
>JAISXJ010000009.1 GCA_031270565.1 Prevotellaceae bacterium | reverse complement strand
GAATAATGTGCGCTATTAGCCGGTTACGGCTTCAATATCAATAGAAAAAACGGCTTTAAGCAGGCGTTTTTGCCCGTTAGGGCATAAATATCAAAGGAAAAACAGAACACAGATGACACGAAACAACCCTCGGCGTAGCCAATGGGCAGTGCGTCTCTCTGTCTCGTTACAAACGAGGGGTAAATGGTAAGACTCTGCAAGCGCAGGGCTGAAAGGGCGTAAATAGCAGAATTTCGACAGTTAATTGGAGTTTTTCGCTATTATCTATTGAAATTTTACTGTTTTTTTGCGCAGAAAGTTGAAATAAAATCAACTATATAGGAAAAAACCACTATCTTTGCGACGTGAATTTTTAATCTTTATTAAAATGAATGTACTTGAAAAGTTTGGAAATATACCGATTGACAATGCTGTTTTGTACGAAGTGATTGGCAATTACAACTTTCCACGCAACAAAGTGGCAAGAATGGAACAAAACGGCGAATTGATTCGTTTGAAGAACGGTTTATTTGTCGTATCGCCTGATATTAGTCGCAAAACACTATCGAGAGAACTCATTGCCAATCATTTATACGGGCCTTCCTACGTTTCTTATGAAACGGCATTATCATTCTACGGCTTGATACCCGAAAGGGTTTATGTGGTACGTTCAGCAACTTTCAAGCGTGCAAAGCAATTTGAAAACTCGCTTGGACGATTTGAGTATATTGTCGTTCCGCAAGCTTATTATGCTATCGGAATCAGTCAGCAAACCGTTAAAAATCAATACACAGCGGAATCCGAATACACTTTTTTGATTGCCACGCCAGAAAAGGCATTGTGCGATTTGATTTTGGCGACGCCACATTTGAACATCAAATCAGAAAAAGCAATGCAGCAATTTTTAGAAGACGATTTGAGGATAGATTTCTCTGTTTTGCAGAGCGTTGATACTGAAATAATTAGAGAATGTATTGAGGTAGGAAGAAAGAAGGGGGAATTAACGCATTTATTGAAATTGTTGTCTGAACTGTGATTTTAGTGTGATAAAATAGAAGAATATGGAATTACAAACAAAACGTTTGATTTTAAGGGCTTGGCAGGAAAACGATGCAGAATCGCTTTACAAGTATGCAAAAAATCCGAATATAGGTACCATTTCAGGTTGGCAACCACATACAAGTGTCGAATACAGCCGCGAAATCATTAGAACAGTCATGTCTGCTGACGAAACCTATGCTGTAGTACTGAAAGAAACAAGTGAAGCCATTGGAAGTATTGGGTTTATTCCTCCACAAAGTAAGCACTCTATCGAAATGATGGGAGACGAGAGCGAAATCGGTTATTGGATTGGCGAACCGTTTTGGGGGCAGGGTTTAATTCCCGAAGCAGTACGGGAATTGTTACGTTACGGATTTGAAGACCTGAATTTATCGGCAATCTGGTGCGGTTATTTCGATGGTAACGAAAAATCGAGGCGGGTGCAGGAAAAATGTGGTTTTATTTATCACCACAGTGAACACAATAAATTTGTTCCTTTGACGGATGAAATCCGTACCGAACATTTTACACGTATTTTACGCAAAAATTGGAAAAACCCACAATAATCAAATAACCCAAACTTTCGAGAATATGCCCAACCCAATTTTCTCAAATATGCTCTCTCGTTATGAGATGCGAACGAAAGATGAAAAGCAAAATGCAACTCACGAAGTAATGCAGGAAATCGCGCTTGCCGCTCTTTACAGAGCCGGTTTTTTCGATCGTGCAGCGTTTTACGGCGGCACTTGCCTGCGGATTTTATACGGCTTACAGCGGTTTTCCGAAGACATGGATTTTTCGCTCTTGCAGGCAGATGAAAGTTTCCATCTGGAAAATTATTTTGATGCAATCATTGCTGAATTTAAAGCGATTGGTCGGGAGATTACGATTACCCGAAAGGAAAAGAAAACGCAAACCAATGTAGAATCGGCGTTTTTGAAAGACACGACCGAGATTTATAATTTGCAGTTTACGACCGAACGGAATGTGAAAATCAAAATCGAAGTGGACACGCAACCGCCTGCGGGTTTTGCCACCGAACACAAACTGTTGATGTTGCCGTTTTCGTTTATGGTGCGCTGTTACACGCTGTCTGATTTGTATGCGGGAAAGATGCACGCTTTGCTGTTCCGGAACTGGAGAAATCGCGTAAAAGGGCGCGATTGGTACGATTTTGAGTGGTATGTGCGGAATAATATTCCACTGAATTTCGAGCATTTGCTGCAAAGAACGGCACAGATAAATGCTATTTCAAAGAATGATTTTACAAAAGAGACATTTAAACAACTTTTGAAAGGACGGATTTTGAAGACAGACATAAACGCCGTCAAGAATGACGTCCGCCCGTTTATTAAAAATCCTGCGGAAATGGATGTTTGGAGTACGGAGTATTTTTTACAAGTAGTTGATATGATACAATTTAAGCAATAAACAGACCATTGGGCGACCATGCCATTTGCAAATGCCGTTGTCTGCAGCCTACTCACCACTTTTGCACAGCCGTAGCTGCTTGTTTTTAGCCGCTCGGCAGGCAGAGCCTGCCGAGCGGGGCATCAAAAATTACAGTTCAAACAGGAGATTAGCGAAATTTATTTGTAGAATAAATCCATCTTCCATTTACCGTCTTTCTGTATAAAAGTGAGATCCAGTTGCTCTTCCGTGCCGTCTTCGTACGAAGCTGTTATGCAAACGGTTGTCGTTTTTCCAGTCCCGTCAGTGTTATCGGCAACGGTTTCACCGGTGATTTTGTAATCCAGCATTTTGTTTTGCCTGCCCTCTGTTTCCAGTTTCACAGCCAACTCCTGAATTTCTTCAGCGGTTAACGCATCCTCAGACGCTGCATTTTCGGCAAAAACCGAAGCGGCTTTTTGATAATCACCCTTTTTCAGGGCGGAGTAAAGGCTGTTTGTAATACCTTTGGGCGAGGCGCTGTCCTCGCAGGCGTTCATAACGCATGTTAACGCAACCACTAAGGCTGCCAAAAAGATAGTTTTGTTCATATTAATACAGTTTAGAAAATGATTAAAATTTGAAATATACGTACAGTTTACTGTTTTTATGAATATCCGACGGGAAAATATATTCACCCGAAAATCGGGGTATGCCTTGCAGCACATGCCTTCGTCCCTGAGTTACATCTCTGCCCGCTAACAGGTAGGCATACCACACCATTTCGGTACAATACATTGCTACAGTGTCGTAGAGGTTGTAGTCGTGGTCAAAGAGGATGCCCTTTTGGTAAAGGCGGACAGCATGTTTGGCGGCGACTGCCGCTATTTCCGTTGAGTCGGAAAACCGCATAAACATACCATGTCGGGTTTTGGACGGCATAAAAAAATCCCTTAAAAGTTCCATCTTTATCCTGTCAACAGTTGCGCCCTTTTCCCTTTCGTCAGGCGTGATATGTACCACAAAAAAGTTACTGTCATTTTTAACAACAATCCCCACGTGACTGTACACGCTCAATGAATCCGTATATGTTATTGCCTGCGACTTGACGCCAAGACCTTTCCTGAAAACAATATCCCCAACAGCAACATCCGAAACAGGTAAAGTTACCAGTTCTTTTTGCCTGTCCCCGTTATGACAGGCGCCGGTGCAAAGCAACAATATGATAAAATAAAAGGGCTTCATAGTTAACGGTGTATTAATCATGTTGTAAATCTGATTGAAGCAGAATGATTGTATCTACAAAGGTATGTTTTTTTGTTTTTATTTGAAATGTATTTTGAAGATATTATTACCTGAGACGTCGCTTCAAATATTTTGTGTACATTTGTCCGGCATTTTTGAGAATGATAATTTAACTTAATTGACAAACTGCTTCCTCTTGATTTAAACTTAATATACGCCGTTATGACCCTTTTAGAAACATTTATTTCACGTGCACAATCTTCTGCTCAACGCATTGTCCTGCCTGAGGGGAACGAACTTCGCACCCTGAAAGCTGCCAATCGTGTGCTTGAAGAAAATATTGCCGAGATTATACTCACAGGCAATCCTGCAGAAATTCTTCGCATTGCTGCCGACAATTCCCTGACACACATTCACCGTGCTACCATTGTTGATCCGGACAATCATCCCAATCATGACCGTTACGTTCAACTCCTTTTCGAGTTGCGCAAAAACAGGGGCGTAACGCTTGATGAAGCTAATCGTCTGGCAAAAGACCCGCTCTACCTTGCCTGTCTGATGATTAAGGCGGGTGATGCAGACGGCGAACTTGCGGGCGCCCGAAATACGACGGGCAATGTGCTTCGTCCGGCATTGCAAATCATCCGTACACTGCCCGGTATGAGTGTCGTGTCGGGAGCGATGATGCTCTTTACCAATGCCGTGCAATATGGAAATCAGGGTATGTTGATGGTTGCTGACGTAGCGGTTATGCCCAATCCTACGCCGCAGGAGTTGGCGGATATTGCCATTGCTACGGGGAACACAATGCAACAGCTGGCTCAGGTGGAGCCACGTATAGCGATGCTCAGCTTTTCAACTAAGGGCAGCGCCACGCACGAAATGGTGGATAAGGTTGCGAATGCCACTGCTTTGGCGCAGTCAGCCGCTCCGCATCTCAAAATCGACGGCGAACTGCAAGTTGATGCAGCTCTTGTTCCTGATGTTGGCAGGTTTAAAGCGCCGAACAGCGCTGTTGCAGGATGTGCAAATGTATTGATATTTCCAACCCTTGAAGCGGGAAACATCGGTTACAAGCTGGTGGAACGACTTGGTAATGCTACTGCCGTCGGTCCTGTGTTGCAGGGTATGGCGGCGCCTGTCAACGACCTTTCGCGCGGCTGTTCGGTGGAAGATATTGTGCGTATGATAGCAATCACAGCCAATCAGGCTATTTCCGCCAAAGCAGAGTTATGTTGAGCAAAAACGAACCGGAAAGCAATCATACAGAACGTATTAATCACTAAATAAGGACTACTTTTGCATCCCCAAACAGATCATAAACGTTATGCACATATCTATTACAGGCGATCTCGGTAGCGGCAAGAGTACCGTAGCAAAAGAGATAGCACGTATCTTACAGTTCAAATATCTGTCAACGGGCGTCATTCAGCGGCAATTAGCCCTCGAAAAGGGAATGAATACGCTGGAGTTTAACGAATATACCAGCAAACATCCGGAAATAGACGACTATATCGACCAGACACTCAAGGACGTTAACGAACAGAGAGAACCGTATGTCCTTGATGCGCGGTTAGGCTGGCGCTTTGTGCCGCGCTCATTTAAGGTTTACCTGATGGCTATGAACGAAGTTGCAGCCTTGCGTGTACTTTCCGACAGTCAGCGTATTGGTGAGCCGTCCGCTTCCGACATCAATGCCAAGATTCGCGACCTTCTCAAGCGCAAGGCGATAGAAGATGAGCGCTTTCACCAAAAATACGGCATTAAACCGGATATATTTAAGGACTTTAACGCGGTGATTGATACCTCTGCGGCGTCATCAGATGAGGTTGTCAGTCTTATTCTGTCGCTCTACGAGCGTTTCCAAACTGAAAATCTTAAACGCACCGTTTGGCTGTCTCCGTATCGCATTTATCCGCTGAAGAATATGCCCCGTTTCCCGTTTAATGCGGTGGAAGAAATAATGCAGAAACTTACTGATGGCGAGAAGTTTGCCTATTCGCCTGTCGTATGTATGCTGCGTCAAAATGAGTTCTATTTATATAAAGAAGATTGTCGTTTAAGCGCCCATATCCGTTTAAAATATCCCTTTGTCCCTGTCGCGCTGGAGGCTGAGGACGATGAGAACATCACTCCAGACAAAACTGTTGCTGAGTATATTACTTCCTTGTTGGATAAGAACATTCTTATTCAGTGGGAAAACGAACACCGGTTTATATTCGACCATTATCCCTCTGTTCTTCATCAGAAGACTGAAAAAAGAGACCTATTATAATGTCTGCCACCACCGGTCGAACGTCTGTACAGTATCTTTAAGAAAAACAATCTCACCAATTTTGGGCGTCAGCAGTTGCAGCTGAGCGCCTTTTTTGTCATACTCTTCACAGATGCGTTGCAATGGCTCGTCCCAGCTGTGGCGGCTTAACGAAAACTTTGAATTGTGTATCGGTATCAACTTCTTAGCGTACAAATCTTCTGCAGCCTGTAATGTTTCGTGAGGTTGCATGTGGATATATTTCCACGCCTCGTTATACTGTCCGTTTTCGAGCAACGCCAAATCTATTGCGCCAAAACGTTTGCCGATTGTTGCGAAATGGGTATCATAACCGCTGTCGCCGCCAATGAAAACGGTTAGCTGTTCACTTTTAAGCAGGAAAGATGCCCAGAGCGACTGTCCTGACTTGAATCCCCGTCCGGAAAAGTGGCGTGCAGGGAGACAGTACATTTCAAAACCGGCAAAAGGTGTCGTCTGTTCTCCCCAGTCCATTTCAATGATGTCTGATGTGTTAAAATGCCATCGTTCCAGATGTTCTCCCACGCCAAGCGGACAGATTACTTTTCCGATGCGCGATTTTAACGCCTTGACGGTAGAATAGTCAAGATGATCCCAGTGGTCGTGCGTAATTATCAGACAGTCGATAGCAGGCATATCTTCCGCTCTGTATAGATCTGTGCCTGCAAATGCCGTGTTAAAGAACGGCACCGGCGAAGCGGCGTGGCTAAAAACAGGGTCAATCAGAAAACGTGTTCCATTAATTTGCATATAATAAGATGAATGTCCAAACCAGATTAACAGATTCTCTTGCGGATTGAGTGCGGCAAAATCGGTTTTGATGGCAGGAATTTTGTGCTCCGGTCTGCGATGCTCTGATGAAGACTGAAAAAAAGCCTTCCGAAACGACGCTGTCAGCTGCGGTGCGGGATGCATGTTTTGAAACCGTCCATCACGATAACCGGAAGAACGGTGTACCCTGTTTAACCGTTCACCTTTTGGAAGGCTGCCAAAGTGCGGAAGATGCGTATAAGCAATAACTCCTGCAACCAAGAGAAAAAGTATAACAATGCTGCTAATCATTCTTTGTTTCATTTTAGTGTTATTAGAAAATGAGAGTATTAACTATTGAAAATGTCCTGTTGGGACAGATTAATTCATCGCGTAAGCATCAGGCGGATACTTAAACCGAAATTGGCAACCGACATAGGATAGGAAGTGAGCAGGTAAGGAGCATTGCTCTGGTAGTCGAAGAAAACACGGAAGTTCAGTTTGGAGCTGAACACATAATCGGCAGTCCATTTTATTAACAACGTCTTGTTACCGGCAGTCGATTGGGGCGCTTCGTCGGAATCAATTTTTAAAATCAGCGTTGAAAGATCCCGCACGCCCATGGTGAGTTGGGTAGTCAAATCGTTCTTTACCTTTTTCGTCTGGTTGGTTTTTAATTTTAAAATCACATCGAAGTCCTTGATAATATACCCCACAGTAACAGCCCATTCGTTATTATAAGTTTCTACAACCTGTAAACTGGATATGTTCAGAGCGATTGTTCTCTGTCGTTTATATTCAACATTTCCGGTGAAATTATTTTTCATAGCCACGTCGATTTTAAGCAACGGCGCGAAACTCTCGGTGATGGTTACTCCGGCGATGTCGTAGGCGCTTGACGGGAGCGGTTGTCCCAGCGTATTGTGGACAAAGCCCAAGCCGTCATCATTTTCCACATAATTTGCATAGGAAGAGAACGTGCCGACGCCATAGGTGCACTGGTAGCCGTGATTCAGAGAGACGGATTTGAAATGTTTTTCCACCCATGGAATCCGCGACAGCCCGCTGTAGGAGACTGTCCAGTTTGGAAGGAGGTCCCAGAGCGATGGAACAATCGCCGTCCTGTTGCCGACCTTTCTGTTGGAATAAGCGGCAAGAAAAGAGGGAATAAGCACATCGGCAGCGTTGAGACTATATTCACCGTTCACCGGGTCGTATGGTTTGCCCGCCAGCGGGTTGTCCTCCATAAATCCGGTGGAGGGGTACTGGGTATTGCTGTATCTGCTTTGTAACCTCGTTACCATTTCGTGGCGATTGTTTTCCATTTGGGAAAAAGCCTGTTCATTCCCTTTGGTCATGTCTGTCGCCCAGAAAGCCGTACCAATGGCAACGTGCGTTGTCTGGAATGTTCCGGAGAAAATGGAGGGCATATTGCTGTACATGTGCTGCACGGTTGCATTGTCGGAAGTTGTGCTGCGTGCCATAAGATTAATTTTCAATCCCGGTAACGGCTCAATTGCGGCTTTGAGGTCAAGATTGGCGGTATAATTCTGTGCAGCAGGATTGATAATAGAATCCGTCATCCAGCCTCTTTCGACAGCCTTTCGGAGATACTCTTTTCTTGGACTGCCGAAAGCGAAATCAATGCCCGGCGCCAGAAAATCGTTGTAACGCTGTTGCCCGAAAAGGCTGATGTTGCCGTTAAAACCGGGTATGGAAAGGCTGTTTGTTTCGCTGTAACTGAAAGATGCCTGTCTGAGAAGCATCAGCATACGTACAAGATAGTCGCCTGCGGAGGTGGATTTTTCGGTCGGGGGTAAAGTCTCGACGGTTATGGTGAGCGAATCGGCGGACGGTTTCGGTTTGACTGAGATGCTGTTCATATCAATAACCTTGTGCAGGAGGCGCGCGTTTCTTCCCTTTGCATCCACAACCGTTACCTTGACGGTGGTGGAGTTCATATTGTGTTTGATAATGACTTCCTCTTTTTTGTTTACAGAAACATTTTGGGAGAATGTTTTTGACTTGAAACGTGTTGTGGAAGCGGGTTTTCTGGTTGCGGCAAAACGTGTATTAATCTCTTTCAGGAATTTTGATTTGCCGTAGAGCGCCTCTAAGCGCATCGTGCCGTCAATTTGCCGAACATTAACATTGGATATAACGTTTCCAAGATTGATGTCGGAGGCAGTATTGGCTCCCAGCGTCCAGCTGTAGGTGGCGTTATAGGAGGCTGTGGCGGTAATCCAGTCGAGGAAAGGGATTTTATCAATCGGAATCGCCCACGATGCCGTTGCTTGCTGCTGATAGGCGAGGGGCGTGCCGAGTTTGCGCAGACTTTGCGTAACGGTATCTTTCCAGTTTTTGTACTCGTCAGGGAAAAGTTCTTTATTAACGGGCGAATACATGGTTTCATCAATTCGGGAGTTTGTAGCGCTTCTAAAAGAGAATTTCAGAGCGCGGGTCAGCTCATAGCGAAATTCAAAATTCCTGTCCCAGACAAACTGTTTGCTTGATGAGAGTAGCGCATTGGATGCGTCGTGAGGGTCGATACGCATAGAGCCTTCCAGGTCGCGCAACTGTGTTTCGGAATAGACCCTGTTAACATTGACAGCAAAAGCAATCATACTTGGCTGCCAGTTCAGGTTAAACTCCTTGATGATTTTCCACATCGGACTGCTGAGGCTTTTCGACTTCTTAAACGGCTCCCATGGTGTTGGGGCGGTAGCGAAATTGTAATTGAACGACCCTGTATGATTGTCAGTGGCATTACGTTCTGTTTCGGGGTCAAGCGCCTGCGTCTGGTTATAGGCGTATGAAACGGAGAAATTGGCAGGGTCGTAAACGTGCGGACTTTTGCCCCGTTTGTCCACTTTGACATTTGTTACATTGAAACTTTTGGTAATGGTGCGCGTCTGCGCCAGCGCCAGCAGGGAATCTTTTGCTGTCTGGGAGTCAAAATTTGCGACGGCGTCAACAAGAAGCACGTCCTGGTCGAGCGGATTGTATTTGGGTTTGGTATTTGTTACCGAATAGGAATAATAAAGCGGGATGCGGATGTTGGCTTTTTCCGGAAAAAAACGCCCCGCCTCGAACGATGCGGCAAAATTGAACTGGTAATAATCATCCAGTCGCCGTTCGTTCAGGTTTTGTTCTACTCCTCCGAATCCGGTGGTTTCCGTATGTCCCGAAACATTAACCGAGCCTATATCAGACAGCCCGATGGAGAGATTTCCCAGCGCTCCCCAGCCGCCATCTTCGTTATAGTCTGTCAGCCGCAGTTCATTAATCCACACCTCGCCCGATTTGGTATCACGTCCGTTGTTTCTGACGCCTACCATAATTGTCTCCACTTCGCCCAGATTCGGGTTGCCGACAATGGTTATTTTGTTTTGCGGCTTTTCGGGGTCGTATTCAAAATAAGGCTGAGACATAGCGACCGGCGACCCGTCGGCGTTTCGGACTTTATTTCGGTGCTTTTTTATATCTGTCAGCAGGTCAAGCGGAAAATTGAACATATTGCTCTCTGGCCACACCTTATCTGCCGACGCTTCGGTGTATAAGCCCGGCGCGGTAAGACTGAGAGGTATTTCGTATTCGTAATAGTTGGCAATCTGGTCACTTCCAAGACGGATGAATGCCGACAATTCATAATCGGTCAATGCCCCCGGGTCGTCAATCAGTTTTTCGGCGTGAGCAAACATTTGCAGACGGCGATATTGCCGCATGTCGTAGTTAAGATTTTTATAAACAGCACGTGCATCACCCGAAGAGAGGTCAAAAACTTTCATAACCATAGCCTGTTCGTTTTGCTGACGGAGTTGCGGCTGGCTGGGGTCTGTTTCGCGCGTTACGCCCGGAGGGAGAACATAATTGACAGGAGTTTTATTTGTATTCTCTTCAATATTCACAGAGGAAACATCCAACGAACCGGCAGAGGTGGGAGGCTTGTCGAACGGATAAAGGTCTTTTGTGTATTTGCGCCATTCACCGCGCACAAGTTCCAGCGTTCCGAAACGCAAATGCATTTCATCTTCAAAATCTGTCATAAACATCCGTATAAAGCGAATGGATTTGAAGTCACGTACCGCACCTACTTTTTTTTCATATTCCCGAATGGGAATTTTAAACTGATACCAGCTGACCGTTTCGGTATTGCCGTTTTTAAGTTCCACTGAGGCGTCTATTCTGTCCGTAATAAAATTTTGCCCGACAGTCATATCTGCTTTTCGTAACGATACGCGATACCGGTAATATTTTTCATATTCGTTCAGCGTATTGTCCTGATTAATATCCTCTACATCCGGCGTTGTTGAGGCGGAGGTGGAATAGGTTTCGTCTGTTTTGGAGGCATCGGGCGAATTTCCTTCGGGATTACTATACCGTTTATAACGCTCCAAAATAGACAGTTCCCGTGCGTCATAATCCGAGCCGCGATAATAGTGGTAATTATCGCCTGCGGGGTCATTTAACGGCGAAAACATGTCGCCTTCCATAGCAGAGAGCGCCGCAGGCGACAGAACGGCGCGTAAGTTTGCCAGATAATTTTTGTAAGCGGGGAATGTAAACTCATCCGTTGTTCGCAGTCCGTTGAAGCCGACATCTTGATATTCGCGGGCGTTGGCGTCTGCGGAAAAGGCTAAGACTGTCGATTGGGCAGTTGGCACACGTCCCCAGACGGTTGTTTGGGTTTGAATGGTGTCGCCGTTAGCGGGCATACCATTCTCAAAAAATTTCTTTCCGTCTTTGAGAACATCCTCCGAAATATCTCCGAGATTAAGATAGAGGTCGCCTCCCGTCATGGTATTGGCGGTATCATTGACAAAGGGGTCCATCAGCCAAAACTCAATATATTCGATGTTTGCCTGTTCAAAGTTGCTGCTTTCGAGTTTTCGCATCATGCCTCCCCAGCGCTGGCGTGGATTGAGCAGACGTCCGTCGGCGGGATTCAGCCCTGCAACGTCCAAATTATATGGACCGCGCTCGGCGGGATAATAGCTCACGTTCAGCACCGAGAGAATCTGCGACTGTCCGGTGAGACTTTCTCGATTGGGATATATTTCGCGCATGTCCACTTCGCGTGTCAGATGGTTTGACTGCAAATCTCTGTTATTGCGAATGTGTGCCGGAGTGGAAGCGTTGCTACGATTGAAAACGCTGTTGTCAATCGTGTACCACGACAGCAGCGCGCGATTTTTGCCGTAGTCAATATTGTCCGACAGGACAGCCTCCGGAAAGAGCGCTCCGGCGTCGCCATCGCTGGGCGTACTTGCCAGACCCCAGTAGAAAGGATAACCAAGACTTATGGCTGTTTCGGTTGCTTCAAAATCATCAAGGTAGGCATAACCCGGGTTGTTTTTCAGTTTACGGTGTCCGGGTATCATCTGCGCCACTTCGGCATTAAAATTAATACTGGAAGGGGCGGTGGCATTCAGCAACGGCAATTTGTCAATGGCAGTTGTGAGCCATTGCGCATCTTTGCGGTAGGCGGCATTTAATCCCCAGACGGTATTGGAGATAGGCTCTGTGCCCATCATCGTTTTGGTAACAATCGGCATTTCTGAGAGGTGCATAATAGACCCTCCAACCGACAAATCTTTGGAGAAAGCATATTCCAGATGTGCGCCAACAAGCGTTTTACGCTGCAAATTGAACATATCCTGACTTTCCAGCTGAACGTCAATCGGCGTATTTGACGACAGCAACGCCTGATTGAGAATCGTTACCCTGCCTAAAATATAGTCAACGGAATAGTCAACATTTTCTACCAGCTTGATTCCTCCCGCAGAGACAACCACCGAACCGCGCGGCACATTCATCGCATTCAAACTGATTTCCGAAGAAGATGTCCCCTGATACTGCCCCGTGAGCCGGAATTTATTTTTATCCGACAGTTCGCTTACCACTACGCGCGTAGAATCGTAGAGTTCCTGAAAATAATATTTTGTGCTGTCGGAAGTGCCTATCGCCTGCGCTAAATGATGTCCAAACGGTTCAATTACCGGAAAAATGATGCGCCCCATAGATGAGAGGATGGTATAACCCTCCACAAAATCGAATCGTCCATCGGGACGGGCATTGTTGTATTCATCAAGACGGTCAAGGTTCATCACCTTTAGCAGCGTTCTGTTTTTGATATTGCCTGCCGGAATATAATTGAGATAAACGCCTGTAGAATCATTTTTATGGACTACCTGCAATTTAAAATTCTCTTGCTGTATAGAGGTTGCGCCAAGCGAATAGACGTTTTTCATCATCAAGTCCCACACGGTATTGTGGGGAGAGATAGCCGTTCCCTTGAGCAGTTTCACTATCAGTGAAGAGGGGGGCGAGATGGAGGCATCGGTAGAAAATTCACCTACCTGATAGGCTTTGCCGCCAACCATATATTCAAATGCCACTGCCAGCACTTCATCGGCATTAAGTGCATTTTTCAAGGAGATAAAACCGGATGTTTGATTGAGCGTATATTCCGAAGCGTCCAGACGGCGGGCGCTCTCTATCTTTTCGTAATCCTCGCCGCCGATAATGCCGGTTGTTGAAAATCGGTCGTTCATCAGCGTTGTAAATTGCTGTATCTGGCGAATGTCCGGAATTGTCTGTATCTCGCTGTAGAGGGAGTTAGCTCGGTTGTCGGGAAGGGTGTGGGCGTAAGTTGCCCAGTAGTGGCTGTTGAGTGTTGACGGCTCGGCTAAATCGGCAAAGGCTATGATGTTTCGCGCCTGGTCGAAATGGCTACGCTTGTTGGTAACCCAGACTTCGATGCGGTTGATGGTGATGCCGGAGGTGATATGGGGCAGTTGCGCCATATTGTGGTCGTATGTTTCGCGAAAAAACTGTGAAAGGAAGTAGTGCCTGTTTTCATCGTAGGCATCTCCGGGGATGTCAAAATCTATTGTTTGCGTACCGCCGTTGGTACTCACCGATTGGCTTGACGCCTGCTGCTGCGAGACCACCGCCGACACGGTCAGTTTACCGAATTGAAGGTCGGTTTTGATGCCGAACAGCGACGAACTGCCCCGTATCAACGTACCGCTTAACGGCATGGAGACGTTGCCGACTTCTATCTTTTTGACTATCTCATCCTCTTTGCCGTCGTAACCGAGTTTCAACATTTGCTTGTCGAAGTCAAAAGTTGCTTCGGTGTTATAGTTTGTATTAAATTTAATTTTGTCGCCTACTTTGGCATCAATACTGATTTGTATTTTCGGGTCGAAGTCGAAAGTGGTGGTTTTACGCAGTCTTTCGGAGAGCGACCAGTTATCGACGCGGTTACGGATAACGCCAAAAATCAACTCTGCCGACCCTTGCATCTTCACCTGTACGCCGCCCGGCCCGAAGAGCTTATCTGCCGGACCAAGACTGAACTTCATATCCGTGAGATTGAATTTATCTTCAAACTTCGATTGTGCTTCGTTATTCTTTTGGTGCCAGTAGCTTTGCATTGTCTGCTCTTCGGTGTAGGTCATATATTCTTCCGCAGACAATACGAATGGCGTTGAAATCACCATATCGCCGACTTTGGTTACCATACTGTAAGTGTTGGTGGCAAAGTCATACGTTACTTCGGTGCGAACATTGGAAGGGTCTTTCAGGTCGATGGGATATTGTTGTTTCAGGTCGTTATATGTAACGGGATTATACGTTCGGACGTCAAAGAGTGGCTGAATGGTTGTTGTATCATTGGGGGAGGGAGGCGTTTCCGATTCGGCGCCGGCAACTGGCGACGGGTCGTCATCAGGGCGCAAGGCTCCCAATGACCCGTATCCTATTCCAACGCTTAATAACGCCAGTCCGATTTTCCCAAAGCTGTTCATCGACAAAAAAGACAAGTTGACAAATAACTAAAGTTGCTGTAAAGCCTGTTTTATTAACTGTTCCACCGTCAGCGCAGGGTTTTGACCGTAGAGTTTTTCCACCACTTTGAGGACGCCGCTCTGCTGAAAACCAAGCATCACAAGCGCCGAAACCGCTTCGGCTTTCACGGAATGGTCGGTGAGAGGCGTGTCTGCGCCAACATCGGTGCGTATGACCTTATCTTTGAGGTCAAGTATGATGCGTTGCGCTGTTTTCAACCCGATACCTTTCACATTTTTGAGAAGCGCCACATTTTCGCTCAGGATGGCTTGCTGCAGTTCGGCGGGAGAAAGCGAAGAGAGAATCATACGTGCCGTATTAGCCCCTACGCCCGATACGGAAATCAGATATAGAAACAGCGTGCGTTCGTTTTGTGTCAGAAAGCCGTACAGGGTACACGCGTCTTCGCGCATCGCCTCGTAGATGTAGAGTTTGGCGCTTTGACGGGTGAGCAGTTCTGAGTAGGACGGCAACGAAATATGAACAAAATAGCCGATGCCGTTTGCCTCTACCACCACAAATGTCGGCGAAAGGTCGGTTATTTCTCCTTTTATATAGTCTATCATAAACAAATAATGTCAATCCGGTACATATTATACGCTGAAAATGTTGCCGACAAAGGTAATATATGCAATTGAGTTGTACAAATGCTTCTTAATGCGTAAATATTGAATGTCGGTAACGTGGAAAAAGAAAACGATAAAAAGGTGTAATTATTGCTTTTTAATAGTTGTCAGTTTTCAGTTATCAGAGTGTAGTTTTTAGAGTGTAGAGTGTAGTTATTCGTTATTCGTGTATTTGTGGCTAAATTATTTTTGAACACTGATACCGCAGATTAGACACGATTTTCACAGATAGAAATCTGGCGTTTATCTGTTGAATCTGTGTCATCTGTGTTCTGTTTTTCTATTGATATTTATGCCCTAACGGGCAAAATAACTACACTCTAAACTCTAAAAGAATATTTTTCATTGCTTTTAGCAGATATTTATCTCCATCGTACCTGTCCGAATAATCCGGCAATGGCAGTTAGAATAATGTAGAAAGGGTAGAGTAGTGCCACCGGCAGCAGCAAGGGTATCAGTTTTTCCTGTTTGGAGAAGCGCAGAAACGGTACAAGCAACAGGCAGTCTGTCAGAAATTTCAGGCAAAACATCAATACCGTTACAGTCCACAGCGTCGGCAAAAAGATTGCGGCAAAGCCGAACCCAACCTGCAGCGCCGCCACCAGAAAAACCAAGCCTGCTACCGTAACTGTTTGCGGGTCGGCGTATGCACGGCTCTTGGAACTCCACCGCTTGCGCTGTTCAAAAAAGGATAGGAGTGACGTTGAGGCAGTAGTGGTAACAAAAGCGTCCGGCGCTTTGAGAAAGTCAATCTTTGTGCTTCGCTTGGCGTGATGCAGCAAAAATACATCATCACCGGAAAGTTCGTCATCGTTAAGATGCTCTTTGCCTGCTTGCCAGACGGCGCGAGTGAACGTGAGATTTGCACCGTTACACATAATCGGCATTGCCGCCATAGCAGCGCCTGCTGTTGCCGCTATCAACGAGGCAAATTCGGCAGCCTGCAACCGCTCAAAGAGTTTGTCCGAGTGAGCAAGCTTTACGCCGCCAATCAGGAGACCGCATTGATGTGCAGCCATATAATTTTTAATGATAGCAAGATGATTCTGCGGCAGAATACAGTCGGCATCGGTACAAAAAATCAGATTGCTGCCGGTGCGCTCAATGGCTTCCCTAAGGGCGTTCTTCTTCCCCAGTCCCGTACAGTTGAAGAGTTTGACATGTTGATAGTTCGCGGCAAAGTTCGTGAGTAACTCCTCTGTGCGGTCGGTGGAGTGGTCATTGGCAAAAATCACCTCCTGAGCCTGCATAATCTGTCCTGAGAGCGACTGTAAGAGCGCAGGAATACGTTCCTGCTCGTTGCGGCAGCAGACAACCACCGCCAGTGACGGCAGTTTGGTACGAGGAGTTGCCGTAAAGGGTTTGCGCCGACGCCACGCTCCCGCACAAACAAGAACGAAAACAGCATAAAGACCGATAATAATATATGCAAAGACTATCATCATACAGCATTATTAGGGAACTGCAGCAACGGTAAATACCGATACACGCGCATTGCAGACGGCATTGATTGCCTGCAGGCACGCGGTGATGGTCGCCCCTGTGGTAAGCACATCATCAATCAGCAACAGCCGTTTGTCGGTATAGGCTTCGGGATGATGTACGGCAAAAATGCCTTCGGTATTCTTCCAGCGTTCGATTGCCGTTTTTTTTGTCTGTGTCGGATTCTCAATTTTGCGGTAAAGATTTGTTTCATCCACCGGAATTTTCATAAACGCCGATAGTCCTTCGGCAATAACGGCGCTCTGATTGTATCCGCGCCGTTTTAATTTATTGGGATGAAGCGGCACGGGCACAAGAGCATCGAAATGAGCAAAACGGACGGAGTCAGCTAATTCGGCAGCCGCATACTGTCCCATAATATAGCCGATATGCTTCCCCTGCCTGTATTTAAGTTTGTGAATAATGTTCTGAAATGGCGACTCCTGATTGTAATAATAAAACGCCGTAACGCCGTCGAAACGGACTTTTCCGGCAAAACGCTGTTCAAGATGATTATTCGGAATATCGTGCAATTGTGTTCGCGGCATCCGTAACAGGCAATCGGAACAAAGATACTGTTCGCCGGAGAGCAGCAGCTGTTCGCAGGCGAGACACATATCCGGATAAAAAAGCGCTACAAGATGTTTGATAACCGTTTTCAGTTTCATAACAGCGACATTATTTTGGGAACAAAGACAATGATACCTGTTATAACCGAAATAATAGCGCAAATGAATACCCCTGCGGCAGCGATGTCCTTAATGATGCCGACCTTCGGATGCATGTTCGGCTCGACGAAGTCGGACAGCTGTTCAATGGCGGTGTTAAGCAGTTCCGCAGAGAACACCAGCCCGATACAGATGAGAATGGCAATCCATTCGAGGGATGTTATTTTCAGAATAAATCCCGCTGCGGTTACGCAGAGCGTTACTGCCGTATGAATTTTCATATTACGTTCGTTGCGCAATGCCCACATCCAGCCACGCAATGCACAACCAAAACTTACCCACAGTTTTTTGAAAAAAAGCTTCATAACAACAGTTTTAAATCATAAAGAATGGTCAGTTGATAACTACTCCTTCCCTGCGAAGAATTGCCGCTTTGCGGTGAACGCCCCAACGGTAGCCGCCCATTCCGCCGGAAGAAAGAATAACCCGATGACAGGGTATCAGCACGGCAACAGGATTATCGCCAACAGCATTGCCTACCGCCCGATAAGCTTTCGGACGATGCAGCGCTGCGGCAATTTCTCCGTAGGTTTTCAGTTGCCCAAAAGGAATTTTTAAAAGCGTTTCCCATACCGCCAGTTGAAAATCGGTACCCCGCAGATGCAGGGTTAACGGTGTCGATGTGCTGTCAGCCTGCGTTATCAGGCGCAGGGCATCCCGATGTATTTCGTTGGACAGCTCACGGCAATCGGCATCGGGAAACAGTCTGCTTAACCGGCTCTGAGCGGCGTCCCTGCCGTCAACAAATGCCAGATAACAGATTCCTGTTGTTGTGGAGGCTATAATTATTTCTCCAAAAGGACTTTCAACAAAACTATAATCAACGGTAAAAACAGAACCGCCGTGCCTGCAAACAGGGAACATGCGTTCAATAGTTATCAATGAATGGGGTAGAGTACACATTTTGCAGACAGGTTTAAAGGGACAGAACAGGCATTAATCTCTTTTGAAGAACATTTTCATACGGCATCCGGCAAGCTGTTCATCACCGACTTTTGTTTGCGCCTGAATCATTGTTACATCCGCAACTTCCGATATGACGGTAACTGACGTTGTCAGTTGCTCGCCGGTGGCAGGCAGTCGAGAAATGGTGAGTTTGTCTATTGACCCGATAAAGCCCAGAGGTACGGGTGCGTCGGTCATCCTGAAAAGATAACCGGCACGTGCGGCGGCAGACTGAGCTATATGCTCTATCAACCCCGATTCCTGTAACCGGTTGTCCTGTACAAAGAGGCAATCGTTTTTCACGGTTAGCGTCGCGATGCCGGTCTGATAGGCATCAATGCCGATAAAGGCATCAATCATCGTTATGGGAGGTCGCTGGGGAATGAGGTCTGCGACCGAAAAACGATTCTGTGGTGAAATTGCTGACATGACTGTTATTTTTTAGGTGTTGACTGTGATGAGCGCTCAATCCAGTTGGTAATCCTTTATTTTGCGATAAAGCGTCCGTTCCGATATTTTGAGGTCTTGTGCGGCAAGTTTCCGTTTGCCGCGATGCCGGTCAAGGGCTTTTATGATTATCTCTTTTTCAGCCTCTTCCAGTGAAAGCGACTCTTCGACGTACTCTTCCGTGTCTTCAACATGTGCATCCGGCGCAATTTTCGATTTGGTTGGAGCGGAAGTGGTCAACAATTCTATAAGGTCATTATCAGCGTTTCTGGCAGTAAAAAACGGCTTTGCATCCATTCCGTAATCGGTTGACGCGAAGTCGGCATGGTCGTGTGGATGCTTCGACGTCAGGCTGTTCACCAATTGTTTGAGGTCGTTTATATCTTTTTTCATATCGAAAAGCACCTGATAAAGAATCTCACGTTCGGAATCAAAGGTTTTTTCTCTTCTGTAAGCCGTGGACAGGGAAGACAATGCCGGTAAGGTTATGACAGTCTGGTTGGGCAGATAATTGTTCAGTATCTCGACGTTTATATCTCGACAGCTTTCAATAACGGAAATTTGCTCCGTTACATTCTTTAACTGCCGGATATTTCCTTTCCAATAGTAGTCTTGCAGCACCTGTGCGGCTTCTTCGGTGAGACGGATAGATGGCATTCTGTATTTCTCGGCAAAATCGGCGGCAAACTTACGAAACAGCAATACGATGTCCTCTTTGCGCTCTCTCAATGGCGGCACAGTAATAGGCACGGCGTTAAGACGGTAGTAAAGGTCTTCGCGGAAGCGTCCGTTTCTGATGGCTTCCGTCATATCCATGTTGGTGGCTGCCACGACGCGCACATTGGTCTTGAGCGCTTTTGACGAGCCGACGCGCATAAATTCGCCTGTCTCCAACACACGCAACAGGCGCACCTGCGTCGGAAACGGCAACTCGCCCACCTCGTCCAGAAAAATAGTGCCGCCGTCAGCCACTTCAAAATAACCCTTACGGTCTGCGGTTGCCGAAGTGAATGCCCCTTTTTCGTGTCCAAACAGCTCCGAATCAATTGTGCCTTCGGGAATTGCTCCACAATTGACGGCAATATAATTATTGTGCTTGCGATGGCTGTACTGGTGAATAATCTGCGGAAAATTTTCCTTACCAACACCACTTTCTCCCGTAATCAGCACCGAAAGGTCGGTGTTTGCCACCTGTACGGCTACGTCAATAGCTCGATTGAGCGCCGAAGAAATGCCGACAATCCCAAAACGCTGTTTGACAGCCTGTATTTCAAAAAGTTCCATACTAATTATAGTTTTTGCGACAGCAAAGGTACACCTTTTTTTAGTTTGTAGAGTGTAGTTATTAGCGAATAATGCTTTTGTGCATTTCCCGGGTCTTGGCTTTGAGTAAGGTGAACAGTAAAAAAATAGAGACGCACAATTGCACGTCTCTATCCGCAAAAATCACAAAACTATTAACTATTGATAATTACTTCACTATCTTCACCGTTTGCAACCCGGTACGCAGAATATAAACCCCGCGCGACAGACTGGAAGTGTCAATACGGTTGTTGCCCTTTGTGATGGTTGTCGTTAATACCGTTTTGCCGTGCAGGTCGCAGATGACCGCTACACCGTTATCCGTAGTATTATTAATTATAATGTACTCCGCGAACGGATTCGGATAAACGTTTATCCTGTTGTCGGTAACGATGTCGGAAAGGTTGCTGGCTACCCCAATCCGGATTTCAATCTCCGGCAATGCGCCGAAATATGCTTCGCGTACGCTGGCGCTCAAATTGGGCGGTACGCCGTTTTGCTTTGTAATCTTGCGGTGTGCACCGTAATAACTGCCGAAGCCTTTTACCTTTATCACGCCGTTGGTTAACGTAAACTTTTTCGCCGTAAGCGTGTCGGGAATGGTTACTTTGTATTCCTGCGCACGACTGGCAAAAGTGTACTGTCCGGGACCGAGAATAAGCGCGAAATTGGTATTAAAACCGGTGTACTGAATCCCTGCGCTCATATTGTAGATGCCTGCCATTTTGTTGGCAGGGTGATAGAGCGTGTTGAAGAGTATTGACACTGTGTCGCCCGACTGGAACGGTTCGTCGGGATGCGTTAGGTTGCTGATGACGTATGTTACCGGCTTGGCGGTGATTACCTGATAGGTTGAGCCGGTTGCCGAAACAAGTTTTACGATATTGCGTCCGAAACCCAGACGGACGGTATAACTGCCGTCGCCATTTACCGTTACGCTGTCGGCGCGAAAGCCGTTGTAACCGGTAATATGTTCACCGACAACAGGCGTTGCCACCAGTACCGAAGTAACGCCTTCGGGCTTGAAGGTATAGGGGAAGCTACCTTTGTCTGCCTCGAAATAAAGCACATCGTGTTCGGCGTCAATGGCGACGCCATCCGTTTTGTCCGTGCCGTCCTGCGCCCAGTGAGCGTTGAGGTTCATATTTGATGTAATGCTCGATTCGGGAGCGTCAACCGAGACGACAAACACGCCGGTATTCTCAGGCCACAGAGCGCTGAAAAGTGACTTTGTTTTAACGTTTTTGGTGTGAAAACACACCATGGCATCGTAATAGACCAGCACAATAGCCGTACCGGCGCCGACGGGCGTAATGATGCCTTTGTCGTTGACGGTAATCACGTTGCTGCTTGGCTGTCCGTTTTCATCCACGACAGTGTAATGGAAGTCCGGTTCGATGAAATAGTTGTTGACATCGGTGTTTATCGCCTGCCAGTTGCGTGTGTGAAACAGCTCGAAGACGGTGTCCTGTCTCAAAGGCAATGTCAGGTAGCCCTGCGCATTGATGTTGAGAAAGATGTCCGCCACATTCCTGCCTGCGAGATGTGTTACATCGTGGTCGATTGTCCGCGAATTTGCCACCGACAACTGTCCCTCTGTGAATACGAGCAAAGAATCCTCTTTTACCGTTGTCCCGGCTCTGGGCTTGAACAGACCGACATGCGTAATGCCGCCCGGACGACTGATACGGTAACTAAAACCGTCCGCATTTTTCGGGCTCTTTAAGTTGTAATACCAGATTTTGCTTGTATCTGTTTCGGCAATAAGCACGTTCTCTTGTGGTGTAAACGGCACATAATGCAGTTGCAGGTAATGACCTGCCACAAACACCGTATGGTCTTTGTCGCCTATAAAAACGGTAGCGTCTTTGGGGACATGGAACTGGTAATTGTGCGTGGGAATATCGGCTTTGACATTCCCAATAGAAAACATAAGTACGGCAGTTAATCCAGCCGCTTTGAGTAAATTTGGTTTTTTCATTTCTGTTTAATTAATTATCAATTACTAATGGTTAATTGTTTAGTTGCAAATAACTAACCATTATTCGTTATTCATAAAAAGAAATTAACGGTCAGTGTCGTCGCTTTGCCAGTAGCGCTCGGCGCTTCACAAAAAATTACGAATAAAAGACACTTCACGTGCCAGACCTGACATAAATATCCTAATCTTTTCTTAGGCAACCAACTCAGACCGTTAATTTCGGGGCGTTATTATCACACAGTTTCAATTAACCATTAATCATTATTTCACGATTTTCACCGCATTGACGCCCTGCCTGAGAGTATAGACGCCTTTGCTTAGTGCTGCGACGTCTATACGGTTGCTGCCGGCAGAGAGGCTTACCGTCAATACCGTTCTGCCTGACAGGTCATAGATAGCAGCTTCGCCGCCGCAGGCGGTTTCTATCTCTATGAAGTCAGTGAACGGATTGGGAGAGACACAGAACTGAACACTGCTTGCCGCTTCGGGAATACCTGTCGTCGTGGTCGTTCTCTCTATAATGGATGCTTGTGCCGATTTGTTTCCGGCGGCGTCACGTGCTTCCACCGCAAGAGTGTATTCCGTATCGGCGGTCAAGTTGGTGAATGTGTATTCCGTTTCGGTTACGGTGTTGATAGAATCATTGTTAAGGTAGAGCGTATAACCGGCAACGGCAACATTGTCTGTTGAAGCTGTCCACGAAAGGGCTATCTCTGTTTCAGCTGGCGTAGCGCTTAAATTGGAGGGAACAGAGGGCGCTTCTGTGTCGGCTACATTATTTATACAAATATCCTTAAGCGTTATCCTAAATACATCCCACACTATACTCTGGTCCGGATTTGACTCATTTGAGATAAGTATTCTATACAACCCCTTTACATTTAATTCATCTAAACGGACATCAATCCAAGCATTTGGGATAATCACAATCATTGTATCCACAACTCTTGTAGTACTTGGTCGCGGATATTGAACAGAAACTCTTAATCGTATTCCTTCTGTGGAATAATAGGAAAAATGAATAGAGTTACATTCACCGTCTATATTGTTCGAAATAATAGTGCCTCTTGTGGTTCCAGAACCTCCATTTAATGTTATTTCTTCACTATATAGCTCGTGATAGAAGCGTTCAAAATTCCAACCATCAAAATTGGCAAGTACATTTAGTCGCGAAGCTTCCGGTAAATTTTCAATATTAACACAATATTTTTCCGCCCAAACATTTACACAGGATAACATAAGTACGGCAGTCAATAAAGCCGTTTTGAGTAAATTTATTTTTTTCATTTTTGTAGTTTGATTTTAAAAACTCAGGTAAGACTGGAGCAATCTCCAATCTTGCCAAAGTTTTGGTTAATGTTTTAGTTTACTTTTTTTAATGGAATAGTTTTATGTCCGTGCCTGAGGTGGTATTTACCTGCGGGCAAATGAGACAGATTGGGTTTCTCCCCTGCTTTCACAGTGGTTTTCAAAACCTGCTTGCCGGTGGCAGCATCATGAACGGTTACATCGCCGCCGGTATAGGAAGCTATCGGGAAAAGGTCGGTAACTTCTATTGCCGGTCTGGCTGCAGCCTTAGCTCTTGGCGCTGCTGTGGCAGCCGGAGCTACCCCGCCCGTTTTTGTTACTTTCAATTTATCCAGATTGAAATAAACCGCCGTATTGGGACCGTAAGGTGGGGTTTCATCTGTCGATTCCAGTGTAAAGTAAATTGCTTTTACGGCGCCAAAATTATTGATTGTAATGTGTTGCCAGTTCGAGCTTTGAGTAAGTGTATCTTCGTCACTATTAAAGATAGCCAATTCTACCTCTTGTGTCTTTTCCTGTCCTGTTACCGGCACTCCGTGAATGATTAACTTGAAATAATCACCCGGCTGGTTAAGCGGTCTTGCAAAGCCGTCTCCAAAGAGATTTCCATAATAGGGCCACGGGTGGTTACAAATCCAGATTTCCTCCGGCGTAAAGAGCGAATCACCGTTAAGGCTGATTTGCAGCGTGTGCGAAGTTGCCGTGCTGTCCGAGTAATAGTCCCAGTAACCAATCAGATAAGGATTGCCTTTTACAGTAGTCGGTGGGGTAGTCAAACCACCGCCAGCCATAACTCCCCACTGATTTTTCACCCAGTTCACACTGCCGGAGTGATGAGTTGTGTCAGCATAACCGAAATTTCGGTTGTCACCGTTAGCGCCGGAAGTGAACCCACCCCAATACTTGACGGTATCTTCCTCGTTAATGTAGGTGGCGCCATAGTGCGTGAGTTTAAAACTGCCGATACGGAAACCACCTGTGTTAGTAAACGTCTGATTCCAGTATCCTCCGCCCACATTCAGACTTGAGTCTGTGCTGTAGCTTCCGGTAATGGAATCCGTCCAGTTGAGGCAAGTGCCACTGCCAAAGCAGAGAGTGTCGCTTGCATTTAAAACCAGCGTATCGCCGGTACGGTCGGATGCGCTTTTGTTACCGCATCCCGTCATAACGCTCCCTGCAATGATGCAGCCAAGCGCCATACAAATAATAAAAGAATTTGATTTCATACAAAAAAAAATAAAGAATTAAATATTAGAAAATTAATTATCAATCATTAGGGGGCTTCTAAAAATTAGATTTTTCAAGGCTTGCCATTGAGGTAAAAGCGGAGTTTACTAATGTAAATGAGCATTTTACCGAAAGAGCGTAACGCAGAAAAAGCAATTTTTTAGAAGTTCCCATTAATTAAGCAAAGAAATACATCCATTTATATGTCATTCACTCTCGTAAAAGCCGAAAAATGACATAAAACAGCGCTTTCGATGCCAGCAACCCCTCCCCTCCTCAGAGGTGAGCGCGACTGTCTTCTTAAAATAACTCTGTGGGATAAACTTGTGCGATGCCAATGCAATGGAAACTCTGTCATCAACCTTTGTTTGTCTCAAGCTTTATTCCTCGAAAGCCTTGAACTTTATCACCATTTCCGTTGCACGGAAAAAGTTTATTTGGCAGGTCTTCTGACTTACTCCCTCTTTGAAACGTCCTTCCCATTCCTTTCGGAACAGTGGATTGAGTAGTGTTCAAAGCTGTTTGCGGAGCTTACAGCAGCGGGTCTGTTCAGGATTTACACCTGATTCCCTTTTCATCATCTACGCCGAACGGCATAGAATGACACCAAAATTCGGGGGCAAAGGTAATGCTTTTTTTTAAATGAAAAACGAATAATGAATAATATTTTTTTTTTCAGTTTTCAGTTTTCAGTTTTTCGCGCTTTTGTGTTCTCTCCCTCCTCCTCCTCGTTTGCAACGAGGGGTAAATGGGATTCCGTGTAAATCCGTGTAATCTGTGGCTAAATAACTTTTGAGACAGCCCTATTTTTCACAGGATTAACAGGATGCTCAAGATAATGATTTTTTCTTTTTGAACACTGATAACACAGATTAGAC